>CAIRND010000230.1 GCA_903879825.1 uncultured Geobacteraceae bacterium | reverse complement strand
GCTGCAGGTATCACTTCTGTTTCCGCTCAGGGATATCAAGCGCAAGGTTGCAGCGCTGCGGAGTGCGTCGCCGGAGCTCTGTGACGTGTGCGGCTGCAGCGGTGTCTCTTTTCCGGGCGTAGATGCGGCTCTACCGTGTGAAGAGTTATATAATTGGAATAACAGCATCCACTCTCCGGCAGATACCACCACGGGGAGCCTTCAGGAGGAACACCAATGATAGCAGAGATTGCATCACAATTAGCGGCTCATCGAGCAGTCATCTCCCGCGTTGAAACAGAATTGTCGCCTCTCATTGCAGATATGGTGACGCTGCTGGTGGAAACCTACAGGCGGGGCGGCAAGCTGCTGGTAATGGGCAATGGTGGTTCAGCGGCAGATGCCCAGCATTTTGTCGCTGAAATAGTCGGGCGCTTCAAGATGGAACGGCGAGCTCTGCCGGCGATTGCGCTTTCAACAGATACCTCGATTTTGACCGCCATCGGTAATGACTATGGATTTGACAAGGTTTTCAGCCGTCAGATTGAAGCATTGGCTGCACCGGGCGATGTCGTCGTCGGGATCTCAACCAGCGGCAATTCTCCCAATGTGCTGCAGGCGTTGCTGCTGGCACGCGAACAAGGGTGCCGCACGGTTGGACTGCTTGGGAAAGATGGTGGCACGATTAAGGATGTCTGTGATCTGGCGCTGATAGTGCCGACCTCTGATACACCACGGGTTCAGGAAGGGCATATCACCATCATCCATATCGTTTGTGATCTGCTGGAAAAGACTCTTTTTGCATAATAACGTTACCGGTAAACCAGGGAGGTTGTATGGATCGTACCGCAGTTGAAACTCTTTTTGCTCATAGTGCCGACATCCGTTGTCTGGTTGTTGGTGATCTGATGCTGGATGAATATCTGTGGGGCAAAGCGGAACGTATCTCACCGGAGGCGCCGGTGCAGGTGGTTGATGTGATCCGCGAAGAGCTCCGCCTTGGAGGTGCAGGCAATGTCGTGCATAATCTGGCGGCGCTGGGTGCGCAGGTTTCGGTTTGCTCCGTTGTCGGTGATGACCAGAATGGCCGCGAGCTGCTGGGGCAGTTTTGCCACCACCATATTGATACCCAGGCAATTTTTCTGGACCCCGATCGTCGCACGAGTCGTAAAACGAGAGTCGTGGCGGCCCATCAACAGATCGTGCGCATTGATCGTGAATCGCGGGAGGCGTTGCCGGCTGCTGTTGAGCAGCAGCTTTGTGACTGGATCACCGCTCGCGCCGGTGATTATTCGGTTGTCGTGCTTTCTGATTACAACAAGGGTGTCCTGACCCCGGCGGTTATTGCTGCGGCAGTTTCAGCTGCAGGTGTGCATGGCATACCGGTACTGGTAGACCCGAAAGGGACTGATTACAGCCGTTACTCCGGTGCAACACTGTTGACGCCTAATCGCAAGGAGGCCGAAGCCGCATCGAAAATTGCCATCACAGATGCCGCTTCTCTGGCACAAGCCGCCAGCGTTATCATGGACGCCACAGGCATACAACATCTGCTGATTACCCGCAGCGAAGAGGGGATGTCGCTTTTCTCGAAGGGGGGTGGCGTCGTCCACATCCCGACGGTCGCCCGCGAAGTTTTTGATGTTTCCGGTGCAGGGGATACCGTGCTGGCGACGCTGGCGGTCGGTATCGCTTCCGGTTCCGGTATGGCAGAATCAGCCCGCCTGGCGAACGTAGCAGCGGGCATTGCCGTGGGCAAGCTGGGGACTTCGATCGTGACACCGCAGGAAATAATCGACACGGTTTCACTGGCCCACAAAGACAGTCATGTCAAAATAAAGAGCCTGGATGTGTTAACTCCATTGATTGCTGCAGAAAAGGGCAGGGGCAAGCGGATCGTTTTCACCAATGGCTGTTTTGATCTGCTGCATGCCGGTCATGTGAAATATTTGCAAAAAGCACGGAGCCTTGGCGACCTGCTGGTACTGGGACTTAACAGCGATGCCTCTGTGCGGCGCCTCAAAGGGGCAAAACGTCCGTTGATTGACCAGGACGAACGGGCCCATCTGCTGGCGGCTCTGGATTGTATCGATTATGTGATTGTATTTGAAGAAGATACCCCTTTGGAGCTGATAACCGCTCTTAAACCCCATATTCTGGCCAAGGGGGGCGATTATTCGCTTGATGGCGTCGTCGGAAAAGATGTAGTCGAAGCATACGGTGGTCGGGTAGAGCTGGTCACCTTTGTCGATGGCAAATCGACGACAAATATTATTGAAAAAATTCTTGAACTGTATGCCGCTGAATAGATAGCTGGTTTTTGGCTCAGCTTTCTGGTAAGAGAAGACTCGATTGATCAAGGTCTGGAGAGAGGAGCTGCTATGGCAGAGAGCACTACACCGCGAAGTGAGCTATGGTTACTCGGAATAAAACCGGGAGAAGGCCGTGAAGAGTTGCTCTCCTCATACCTGACAATCGGCGGCTATGACTGCAAAATGGGCCAGCTCGATATTATTGAAGCTGGCAGGCCATTAGGCATAGTACTTGATATTTCTCCTTATTCTGACGATGGCTGGGGGATTCTACTCAAAATAAAGACCTCTGCCGCTACCCGAAATATCCCCGTATTGCCGGTGTATTTAAGTGAAAAGGGGAAGGTTGGTGGCGTGTTTCCGGTTGCCGGTTTTTTTACCCTTCCGGTCGACGGGCAACATCTCCACAATCGTTTAGCGGTCTATGGGCTGATGGAAGATTTGGAAACATGGGATTTGCAGTCAATGGTAGTCTCTCGATCCGGTGAAGATAAACTTTCCAAAGAGATAGAACTACTAGGTTTTGAGGTGGTAAAAGGTTATACCGGCAAAGAGGCCCTGGCTCTTTCATCGATTCATCCGGTCTATATGATTTTCTGCAACCAGATGTTATCTGATATGTCGGCTTTTGAACTTCTGGAACGCCTTCGACTGGACCCATACAGCAGCAACACTCCTCTTTTTGTACTTCTGAAAGAGAACATGAAAGAGGGTGAAAAGCTGGCTATGAGTAGAGAAATCGCCCATCTGGTCAGAAAAGATCAGCTCTCTTGTGAGGAATTTCTGGGATGTTTACGGCGGAGGGAATAACAGGAACAGCAGGAAAATATAAAAAAACGGCCGCTCATCTGCATAAGATGAGCGGCCGTTTTACGTATATCTGTCAGCAACGTTACTGTAAACCTTCAAGCACCCTGATTTCCACCGTGGCTTTCGCGCGCAAGTCACGAGCCCAGACGGTGAATCGATCCTCTGACTTTTTACGGTACAGAATCTCTTCTATCTCTGCTTTGACGCTGTCAAATGATTTGACCGTGCCACCCACCCGCGATTCCAGTTTGATAATGTGAAAGCCAATCGGAGTTATTACCAGATCGCTGATTTCGCCCGGCTTCAGAGAAATGATGGTTTTTTCCAGTTCCAGTTGCATGTCACCTTTTTTGAAAGTTCCGAGATCGCCGCCATCCTTGCGGGCCGCCGGATCTTCCGAAAAATTCTTTGCCAGTTCGGCAAAATCCTTACCGCTCCTGGCATCAGCGAGGACTGCAAGGGCAGTGGCTTTTGAACGTTGTATCTCCTCTGCAGCCGCCTTCTCACCGGTCTTGAAGAAAATGTGCCGGGCACGGTAGTTCTCTTCTTCGGAGTATTTGGCCAGATTTGCCGTGTAATAATCCCGCATTTCCGTTTCACCAACCTGGACCTTGGCGCGAACTTCCATGCTCACCAGTTTCAACTTTTCAATCTGTTCCTGAAGCTGGCTGCGGTATTGGTCAAAAGAGAGTCCCTGTCCCACCAAGGCCGCTACTAACGCCTCTTGAGAAGGGATATTGTTTTGTTTTCGGACGTCATCGATTGCCTGACGGATTTCTTCTTCTGATACTTTTATGCCTAGTTCTTTTATCTTCTGGTCGGTCAGTTTCTTTTCAATCAGATGGTCAAGTGCCGCGCGGCGAATCTGGCTGCGTTCTTTGTCATTCAGAGCAGCTTTTTTCTCCGCTTCGGTAATGGCAGGCAGCGCTTCCCGGTTGACTTCATTCAGGGTGACTATCTCGTCGTTGACAAGCGCTGCAATAGCGTTTGACAAGGTTTTCGGCTTTTTAAGGGCGTCAAGAGGTGGTGCGGATTGCTTCGCCTTGAGCATCGACGCTGCTGAATCCTTGCTGACAGCTGCATCGTTTCCGGCACATCCGCTGATGACGAACATAGCGATGGTTGCTGTTACTGCTGCCAAAATGCGTTGCTTCATAGGTGAGCTCTTTTCTTCAGTAGATGTTAAAACCGGAAGGGGGGTGATCCCGCTCTTCCGGTTTTAACTGTTCCCATCGTTTTGAACTGGTGCCGTCGCTTCGTTATTTTTTCTCAGGAGCTGCCGGTTTAACCGCTTCGGCTGGCTTTTTGTCATCAGCTTTCGGCTCTTCTTTTTTGCCGCTTACGCTGTTAAGCACGTCTTCCTTAATGGTGATCTTGGCGGTCTTTTTTAGCTCATCCTTGATCTTCTGGAAAACCTCCTGCTGCTTGGTCGGCATGATCGCACCCTTGATCTGCTCTTTTACCTCTTCAAGTGGGCGGATGCCTGCCGGACGTTTACCGGTCAGCTTGATGATGTGAAAGCCGAAATCAGATTTTACCACATCAGAAGTCTGTCCTTCTTTCAGTGCGAGAGCTGCTTTTTCGAAAGCCGGAACCATGCTGCCTTTGCCAAACCATCCCAGATCGCCACCCTTTGCTGATGAAGAATCTACTGAACTGCTTTTGGCCAGTTCCTCAAAATTGCCGCCAGCTTTAATCTTGGCCAGAACGTCTTTAGCCTCTTTTTCGGTTTTTACCAGAATGTGGCTCGCTTTGATCTGTTCGCCGGACTTGAACTTGTCTTTGTTCTGCTCATAGAATTTCTTCAGATCTTCATCAGAAACTTTGGATTCAACTTCAACCTTTTTCTTGAGGAAGGATTCAACAATCAGGCGTTTTTTGAGATCCTGCAGTTTTTCCTCAATTTCAGGGCCTTTATCAAGACCGTCTTTTGACGCCTGTTGCAGAATCAATTCACGAATGACCATTGTGTCCAACATCTCTTTACGGCCCTGGGGGGTGTCGGCCATCGCTTTCAGGTATTCGGGCAGGTTTTTAAGTTCACGGTCAAAATCGCCGGTGGTAATGCTGCCGCTATTAACTTCGGCCAGAACTTTGCCCTCTTTTTTGCCTTCAGTTTTTGTCCCACCGGATGTGGACCCTCCCTGGCAGCCAAAAAGTGCAGCCACACAGAGAGTGGCGGTAAATAGTTTCGTCGTAGTAATCATTTTCACGTAAAGCTCCTTTTCGTTTGTGTTCAGCGGTATGTAAGTGTATTTAAACGGATGGAAACTAGCATATCGTACCGGTCGTTGCAACATTATTTCATGGTTCAGCCGTAATGGTTTTTGCTTGCCATTAGAGCGCGGTACGCTACAATGCAGACCGCTTTACCCAACGCGTGGCCCACCAGTCCGCTTTACTTTTAATAAGCACACAAGATTGATCCGACAGTGACCCTTTCAGCTTCTACAGCATGCACAAATCGTGGCGAGTTTGGCCTTATCTCCCGCATTGCGGCCAAAGTTATTACAACTGAGGGCGTTATCACCGGCATTGGTGATGATGCTGCGGTGACTGAACTTTCAGCCGGGATGCAGCTCCTGACCTCCACGGATATGTTGCTGGAAGATGTACATTTTCGCCGTGCCTGGCATGACCCCTACCGTTTGGGTCGTAAATCACTGGCGGTCAGTATTTCCGATATTGCCGCTATGGGAGCCATTCCTCGCTGGGCACTGCTTTCGCTCGCAATCCCTCCCGGTCTTCCACCTGATTTTATAGATGATTTTATTCGCGGTTTTCTGGCTGTGGCGTCAGAGTATCGGGTCACCCTGATTGGCGGTGACACCTGTTCGTCTCGTTCCGGATTGACGCTTTCCGTAACTATTATGGGTGAACAGTTTCCTGACCGGATTGTACGAAGAACCGGTGCGAAGCCGGATGACGATATTTGGGTGACCGGCACGCTCGGTGACGCAGCGTTGGGGCTGAGGATGGTGGAGAAAGGAGAAGGGGACGAATTTATCGTTGGCCGTCTGCTTGATCCGACTCCCCGGGTTTCTGCTGCCCTTATTTTGGCTGGAGCCGGGCTTGCTAGCGCCATGATAGACATTAGTGACGGACTCCTCGCCGATTTTGGCCACATAGCCGAGCTTTCACAGGTCGGCGGTTGCATCCGTTGTAGCGATCTACCTCTCTCCGTCTCTTTTCGCTCGCACCCGGCACATATCACCCGTATTCCTTATGAATTGGCGCTTTCGGGGGGTGAAGACTACGAGTTGTGTTTCACCGCAGACAGCTCCAACCGGGAAAAAATTATCGAAGCTATGAAAAAGTGTGGCATTGCGGTGACACGTGTTGGTATAGTGGCAAGCTCTCCGGGGGTGACCGCCCGTAACCCGGACGGCAGCAGATTTCAAGTTCATACAGAAGGTTTCACCCATCTTATATAGCGTCTATTCCCATTTGAAAGGAACTTCCATGCACCACATTATGATTCCCGCAGACAAGGCCCGGCAGTGCGCCGACGCCATCCGTTTTCTCTCGGTCGATGCCGTTGAACGAGCAAACTCCGGTCACCCCGGTCTTCCAATGGGGGCTGCCGACTGTGCCGTTGGACTGTGGGGTAATTTTCTCTCCTTTAATCCTGAAGACCCACGCTGGCCAAACCGCGACCGCTTTGTTCTTTCAGCAGGGCATGGCTCAATGCTGCTCTATTCTCTTTTGCATCTCTTCGGTTATGACTTGCCGCTGGACGAACTGAAAAACTTTCGCCAGTGGGGCAGCAAAACTCCCGGCCATCCGGAATTCGGTCACACGGTCGGTGTTGAAGTTACCACCGGGCCTCTTGGACAGGGTTTTGCCAATGGCGTTGGTATGGCGCTTGCCTCAAAAATGGCTGCAGAGCGGTTTAATACGGCCGACTTCAAACCAATTGATCACACCGTGTATGCACTGATTGGTGACGGCGATCTTCAGGAGGGTATCAGCTACGAGGCCGCTGCACTGGCCGGACACCTGAAACTGGGGAATCTGGTTTACATTTATGACAGCAACAGCATCACTATAGAAGGTAAAACCTCACTGGCCTGGTCAGAGAATATTTCCGGCCGTTTCGGCGCATGTGACTGGCATGTGCAGGAAATAGACGGTCATAATTATGACCAGATCATTGCTGCTATCGCCGCTGCCAAAGCCGAGACGAATCGTCCGTCGCTTATAATCGCAACAACTCACATTGCTTTCGGCAGTCCGGCCAAACAGGACTCTTCAGGCGCCCACGGCTCACCACTGGGTGCAGACGAGATTGCTGCGACACGCGCTAATTTGGGCTGGCCACATGCGCCGTTCGAAATTCCTCAGGAGGTTCGTGATACCTGTCAGGATCGGATTGATGAGTTGAAACAGAACTATTCTGCCTGGCAGCGTGGTTTTGAAGCATGGCATGCAGCCAATCCCGATAAAGCGAAGCTGTGGGATGAAATGTGGAACAAGCATCTGCCTGCCAACCTGTCCGAGGAGTTGCTGGCGGTGGTTGCGGGTAAAGATGGCGCGACACGTTCTCTGTCTGGGGCGGTTCTCCAGAAAGCGGCTGCTCTGATTCCGTCTCTGGTTGGCGGGTCAGCCGACCTGTCTCCTTCGAATAACAGCGATATCAAAGGGGCCGCATCTGTTCAGACCGGTTCTTTTGGCGGGCGTAATCTTCACTTCGGTATTCGTGAACATGCCATGGGGGCTGTTGTTAATGGCATGGCGCTCTACGGTTGTTTCATTCCCTACGGTGCCACCTTTTTGGTCTTTTCTGATTATTGCCGTCCCTCCGTTCGGCTTTCTGCCCTTATGCAGCTGCAGTCGATCTATATCTTTACCCACGATTCATTCTTTGTTGGTGAAGATGGCCCGACACATCAGCCGATCGAACATGTTGCCTCACTGCGCCTGATTCCGGGTCTGCAGGTTATCCGCCCGGCAGACGGCATAGAAACTGCCCTCGCCTGGCAGGCGGCTCTCCAATTTGCCGGCCCGACCGCGCTGATCCTGACCCGTCAAAAACTGCCGGTGATCGCCCGCCCGGCATCGTTCACCCCTGCTGATGCACTGAAAGGCGGCTACATTGTTTCTACACCTGATGGTAGTGCCGATGTGGTTATTCTTGCCAGCGGTTCCGAAGTTCATGTCGCAGCTGAAGCGGCGCTGACACTGGCGGAGCAGGGCATCAAAGCCCGCGTCGTATCGGTTCCCTGTCTGGAAACATTCCAGGCACAATCGATAGAATATCGTAATCAGGTACTCCCTGCCGGCATTCCGCGTGTGGCTTTTGAAGCGGGACAGGGCGGCTCATGGGGCTTCCTGGTCGGCCATGACGGGCTATTTATCGGTGTCGAACATTTCGGCGCTTCGGCACCGGATAAAATTCTGGCTGAGCAGTTTGGTTTCACTGCACCGCAGGTGGCGCAGCGGATTGCTACATTTTTGAAGAAATAAGCGTAGACACGTCGTTAAAGGTTGCCATGGAACTTATCGAACAACTTAAAAAACCGCTGCTTTTTTCCGGCCTGAATAATGACGATCTTGCCCAATTGGCTGCCATCACGGTTCGTCGCACCTTTAAAAAAGGCGAGACCCTGTTCAGTGAAGGAGAGGAGGCAACCGGTTTCTATCTGCTGGTGTCCGGAAGCATCAAGCTCTGCCGTATGTCACCGGACGGGCGTGAGAAGGTTCTGCATTTTGTGAAACCGCGTGAAACGTTTGCGGAAGCGGCTTTTTTCGGTGATGGAAAATATCCCGCTGAAGCGCGGGCTATGGAAGCGGGCGAAGTGCTTTACCTGCCACGACAGGGGTTTATGGAGCTGATGAGTCATAACCCCAACTTTGCTCTTAATCTTGTTGTGTCGCTGTCGCTGATGCTGCGACAGTTTGCCCGCCAGATAGAAGAGCTCTCTTTTGCTGATGTCACGTCCCGCTTGGCCTCTTTTCTTGTGCGGCGTGCGGCCGAGAGTTCGACCAGTTTTGGCGGTATCACCTATATTGATCTGGGGATAAAAAAGGGCGAACTGGCTTCGCGGTTGGGGACAGCCAGTGAAACAATATCCCGCACCCTGAGGAAACTCAAAGATGAAGGTGTGATAGAGGTTCAGGGTAACCGTGTTGTCGTGCACCAGATGGAGAAGCTTGAGAAGTTGTCAGAACGTCACGAATAGAGTGGGGGAGATAACATGTTGATCGTTATGAATCACAACGCCACGCAGACAGATGTGGATTCCATAAGCAGAATCGTGCAGGAAATGGGTTTCAGGGCCGAACCGATACCGGGAAGTGAACGAACCGCCATCGGTGTGCTGGGTAATCACGGTTACGTGGATGACAGCAAAATCCTAGAACTACCCGGTGTACAGCGGGTTATTCATGTTTCAAAGCCATATAAGCTGGTTTCACGCGATTTTCATCCTGAAAATACTATCGTGGATGTCGCCGGTGTCAAAGTAGGTCAGGGGTGTCGT
>CAIRND010000229.1 GCA_903879825.1 uncultured Geobacteraceae bacterium | reverse complement strand
CATGAAGAGTACGAGAAGTATCGTCATGCACTATTGGAAGAGCCTACGCCGGTTGAACGATTATTTTTGGAAACTGCCAAAAAGCTGGAGCGGGTAAATCATGAAAAGTAACCCGTCACAAATGGCGGTAATGAACATTAGTACTACTCTGGGAGCAGGAATATGGATCCGCTGAATAAAGCAGAAGAAATGGCGTCCGCATGGAAGGCGTTGGCGGGAAGCAGCCGTGGTGATGAAGGATGGATGACAATACCCGTGTCATTAAAATCTTCCTGCAAACTGCTTGCAGGAAGGCGGTTTCCCGGTAATGAAGAGGCTGTTATCGTTGGATTCCCCTCGTTTCAGATGCCATCCAAAGGGCAACTTCCGGAAGGCAGGGGATTCGGGGTGGCAGAAGTATGCCTTGGTGGGAACACAAGCGAAGGTGGGCCGGGTCTCGCGTGGATGAAAGGAATGCAGATTGTTAATGGCGGACAGACAACGGCCTCGATATATTTCACCAAAAAGAAAAATGCTGATGTAAATCTCAAAAATGTCAGGGTTTCGGTGAAAGTGCTTGTACTTAAGTCGGATGATTCCGAAAAAGAAGAAGAACTGATTTCTGATATTTCAAAATTTGCAAACAGCCAGAATTCTGTAAAACAAGCCGATCTTTCCGCAAACAAGCCTTTTCATGTTGCAATCGAGAAGCTTTCAACGTCGGTGTTCTGCCCGGATGGGACAGGTAGATGGTTCTATGAACGCGCCACTGGCAGCTACAATACTTTGCTTGCTCGTGAAGGAAGAACCCCGACGACCCTCAAAAAACTAAAGGATTCGATACCAAATGCCCGGAAAATAACTAAAACTGATCTTGCAAAATATTTATTTTCATGGAGTCAGAAACCTCACACTGTGGCGCTTGGTTCGCAGAAAAACTTTGGTGAAATGATGAAAGAGGTTGAAGCTGGCAATTTAACTGCTGAAATCGATACCGCTAGTTATAAACGTATGATTGCCAAGGCAATTATATTTAAGGCGACAAACAAATTGGTACGTCCGATGTTCCAGGCATTTCAAGGTAACGTTGCCACGTACCTTGTGTCCGTTCTTGCCAATCAGTTGGGTGATAGATTTGATCTTGAAAAGGTTTGGCAGCAGCAGGATTTATCTCACAAATTGAAGCAGCAACTTGAGGTGTGGGCAAAAGAAGTACATTCAGTTCTGCAGAAAACATCCAATGGCAGAATGATATCAGAATGGGCAAAGAAAGCTGAATGTTGGGAAAAGGTAATGGAAACGTCGTACAGTAAACCGATAGCTGGAATCCCTGAAGTAATATAAAAAAGCGGGTGGAAGCCAATATTATGCCAAGTGTGGTGGGAAGCAAAAAACTTGTGCTACTGGCCTCAGGCGTGCCGCACCCGCAAGATCAGCCCTTGAAAGTGAAAGAAATAATGATATATCCCAACCCAACCTGCCCCTTCTGTACCCTCGACCCCACTCGCATCCTCACGTCCAACACCCATGCCTTTGCCATCATGGACGGCTTCCCAATCTCCCCCGGCCATGCTCTTATCATCCCCAAACGCCACATTGCCTCTCTATTTGAGGCGGCAAAGGATGAGCGGGACGCTTTGTTTGATCTGGTAGAACAGGTGCGGCAGCAGTTGCTAGAGTCAAATCCCTCCCGGCCTCCCTTTCTTAAAGGGAGGAGTGCAATTTGTAACGGCTTGAAACAATGGTGGTTCCGGACGGCAAGATGCACATATGACCGACGCTGCTAATACCGAGCAGATATTATAGCAAAACTAGTGCAAAACGAGGGACACTCACCGTATTTATGGTTGCAGCAATCAGGATTTGACGCGATTATCCTAACCATGCTAAGAATCGCTCGAATCATAGCCCCAGGCTATTCACATCACACAACACAACGCGGCAACAACCGCGCTACGGTTTCCTTCGATGCCTCCGCTCCCTACAGGTACCTTGCAGTTACATCGCATTATGGTATTCTAGCCCCATGCACACTTCTGCAATTACTCCACATATTCTGGAATCACTCCATAATCCATCCGCATATCCGGTTGAGACCCGAACGGTTGAGTTAATTCAAACCCATGTATCCTGGCTTTTTCTTACTGATACGCACGTTTACAAACTTAAAAAACCGGTAAATTTCGGTTTTCTCGATTTTTCTACTCTTGATCGCCGCAGATTTTACTGTCAGGAAGAGCTCCGTCTGAATAGACGTCTTTGCCCTGATATATATGAGCAGATAGTGGCGCTTCGTGAAACGGATAGCGGTGCCTCTTTTGTTGGTACCGGCACGGTGATTGATTACGCCGTGATGATGAAGAGGCTTCCAGCCGAGGGGATGCTTGATAGACTTATTGAAAGCGGCAACATTACGATTGAAGAGATGCAGCATGTTGCGCTTGTATTATGCAAGTTTCACTCGAGCGCCCCCACCTCACCGTACATTTCTAAATTCGGCACGTTGGAACGAATTCAATTCAACTGGCGTGAAAATTTTGAGCAGACGGTGCCATTTTTAACATCGACGCTCTCGCCAGCGGTAAACACAACTATCCGCACTTTTGTTGATACCTTCATCGACAAAAACCGCTCACTTTTTGATGAACGTGTTGAAAATGGTTTTATCCGCGATTGTGACGGAGACATACACCTTGGTAATATTTGTCTTCATAACGGATTTCCATATATTTTTGATTGCATCGAATTTAACGAGCGCTTTCGTTATTCTGACACTGCTGCCGATATTGCTTTTTTACTTATGGATCTTGACTACCACCGACGCTCTGACCTGGCCGATTCAGTGTTGGCCACCTGTGTTGCAGCGTCCGGGGATTCCGGTCTTACAAAACTAATCCCTTTCTACAAGGTGTATCGCGCCTATGTACGCGGCAAAGTCGAAAGCATGAAGCTGCGTGACAACGGTATAAGTGACCAGGATCGTACGGCTGCAGCGATACGTGCGACTCGCTACTTCAGACTGGCTCAGGGTTACTGCCTGAGAAGCCGTCTCACTCCTACTTTATTTATCACCTGCGGAACAATGGGATGCGGGAAAAGCACCCTGATGTATCAACTGGCATTTGAACTGGGCCTCGTGGGCTTCAACTCGGACACCGTGCGGAAACAACTGGCAGGTCTGCCTCTGGACACTGCTATAAAATCGGACTTTGGGGAGGGGCTTTATTCGAAGGAGATGACTCAGAATACCTATCGTCAATTGGAATTGATGGCTGAAAGAGAACTGGCTGCCGGGCGTTCAGTCAT
>CAIRND010000228.1 GCA_903879825.1 uncultured Geobacteraceae bacterium | reverse complement strand
TACACAAAAATTATGTCCAGATCGGAATGGTAGTTAAGCTCGCCCCCTCCAAGTTTGCCCATGGCAATAATTGCCAGGTGTGCTGCTATTATGTTGCCTTCATAGTTACAGGTCGGTGTGCCAAAGCGTTTCAGCTCGGCCACCGCCAACTTGAATGCTGCCGCCAGACAGACTTCGCCGAGCTGACTGAGCTGCGAAGTCACCTCTCCCTGGAGCAGCCGGCCATGGATATCATTCAGGCCGATGCGCAGAAATTCTTCGTTACGGTAGCGGCGCAAAATATTGAGGTGGTCTTCGAAATAATCACTCTGCTCCAGCAGCGCATCCAGCTCCTGCTGCATCGTTTCCGCTGTTTTGATAACCGATGAACCGGTGCGGGCGACCAGACTGTCGAGCAGTTCCGGGTGGTTGATGAGGATTTTAGAGAGAAATTCGGACATGCCGAACAGTGACACCATCAACTTGATCGTAGCACGGTTTTCCGCCAGCAGGGCGTAATAGGAGGAGCGGGTGGCAACGACCGTCATGAAGCGTTCCAGATTGGTTAACGCCAGATCCGGATCATATGATTCGAAGATTTCCTGCATCATGAGCGGGGTGATTTTCTCCAGAACCCGGCGGCTCCGTTCGGTCAGATTGCCTTTTACCGGGCCTCTCCGGAGCGAGATCAGATTATCATAGGCCCGATCAACATTCTCAAAATGGCGCTCCGCCAGCATATCCTTGACCAGATCGGAATCAGCTTTGGGATCAAGCAGATACAGTACCTGCGGATGAACATCCTGCTCCAGCTTTTCATCATCGCGCGAATGGAAAAGGGTGCCGTAAATGAAGGAAACATTACCGCGATGTTCTTCCAGCACCTCATTAAAACGCTGCAGCCCATTGGCACGCAGATAACCGCTGCGCCGTGACAGCGCCAACATCTCTTCCTCTTTGGCCGGTAGGTTGTGGGTCTGACGTTCCTGAACCACCTGAATCCGGTGCTCAACCGAGCGAAGAAACCGGTAGGCATCCCGCAACTTACGGTGATCGTCCTCGCCGAGCAGATTAGCGGCCATAAGCGTATCGAGGGCGTGCAGCGAATTGCGCTCACGCAGTTTCGGGTTTTTCCCGGCGTACACCAGCTGCAGCGCCTGAATGAAAAATTCTATTTCGCGGATGCCGCCCCGACCAAGCTTGAGATTGATTTCACCTTCACGGGACCGAACCAACGAGGCATCAATTTTCTGCTTCATCTGTTTCATGTCCTCGATCAGGTTATAATCGAGATATTTACGGTAGATAAACGGCTGCAGGGTTTTGAGCAGCTGCTCGCCGAGCAGGAGCGAACCGGCCACCGGACGGGCTTTCAGCATCGCGGTACGCTCCCACGACTGCCCCCAGGATTCATAGTAAATCTCAGCCGAGCGGAGTGAAACAGCCATGTCGCCAGACTTTCCTTCCGGGCGCAACCCCACATCCACCCGAAATACAAAGCCGTCTTCCGTCACCTGAGACAGCGCCTTGCTGACCATCTCCCCCAGTTTGTTAAAAAAGGCATGAAGCGAAATTGACCCTTTTCTTCCCCCGGAGCTGTTCTCGATACCGGCAGTCTCGCCTTTGTC
>CAIRND010000227.1 GCA_903879825.1 uncultured Geobacteraceae bacterium | reverse complement strand
TCACCACCCCGATCCCGGTTACGATGCCGAGGATTCATGCCAATCGTTCCCCTCAGCTTTTTATCCAGACCATATAAAACAGGATGCTTTGATCTGTCTTGCTTCGGATGCTGTGCGATTCCGCATATCGTATGTGTGGGCGCGTAAGCCTGACACTCTTCAGGTGCCGATCACGGCTCTTTTTAACGCTCCACCTCAAAGTAGGGCACCTCCACAATCACAATGTTTTCATAATAACAAAGCCTGCGTATCAAAAGACGTATCCACGTTTAGCTTTACATAAATTATTTTTCTGGAGGATTTAGTTCATGGCTTCAAATATTTTTAGATTTATTACCATGATGTCCCTGGCTTTTGCCTGTGCTCTCCCCGCACATGCTGAACAGGGGATGGCCATTGACCCCGCCACCTGCCTTGGGTGCCACAGTGAAAAAATATCCATTCATGCCTTTGCCGGCTCTGTGCATGGCAAAAACGCCTGTACCAGTTGCCATGTGGATATTACCGATCTCATCAAACATATGAAAAAAGAGATCAAGGTCCAGAAGGTACAGTGTGAGCGCTGTCACAAAAAACAAAACTCAGAACATTATGCCAGTGTCCATGCTGAAAAAGGTGTGACCTGCGCCCAGTGCCACACCGACATTCACACCCATAACTACTGGAAAAACGATAAGCGTATTGCGGTTGCCAAATGCATCCAGTGTCATGACAAGGAGTCTGTCTACCAAAAATCGGTGCATGGTAAAGCTGTTGCTGCAGGCAACATGGATTCAGCCGCGTGCCACGATTGTCATAACCTCCACGCAATTGATAAACTTGCCGGAGCAAAGGATCACAAAGGGAGAGAATTTCACACAAAAGTCTGCATGAAGTGCCATAGTGACCAGAAGATGATGGCGCGGAATAATGTTACCAACGTTGCGGTAAAATCGTATATGGAGAGTTACCACGGTAAAAATTATCGTCTTGGCAATCCGGATAAGGTTGCGGGCTGCGCCGACTGTCACACCGCTCATTCGGTGCTTCCTAAAAGTGACCCGGCCTCCAGCGTCAACCCGGCCAATATGGTTAAGCAATGTGTTGTATGCCACACCCATGCAACACCGCTCTTTGCCCAGTTTTATTCCCATGGCGAGATGACCGATCGTCATAAATATCCGATCATGTTCTATACGTTCGTCTGCATGACCGGTCTGCTGCTTTCCACGTTTGCCGTTTTCTGGGTTCACACATTGCTGTGGATGTTCCGCGGTTTCGTGGAAAATCGCGAGAAGGCAGCAGAGCTAGCCGCAGGTACCCATCATCACACCCACGTTACTGCCGCAGGTACGCACATTCATGTGATCCCTGATGCACACAAACAGTATCGTCGTTTTAACCGATTGCACATCTTCCTGCATATTCTGGTTATTACCAGCTTTCTGCTTCTCTCAGTGACCGGTCTGCCGCTCAAGTTCAGCGATCAGCAGTGGGCACAGTTCATGATGAATTTCTACGGAGGGGCTGGAAATGCGGCATTGTTGCATCGTGTCGGCGCTGCGATCACCTTCGTTTATTTTGGTATTGCTATTATCATGAGTATCAACTTCCTCTTCATCAGGAAAGATATCAAAGGTAACCCGATTCAGCGACTGTTTGGCCCGGATTCACTCTGCTTTAACCTGCGTGATATCAAGGATGTGTACTTCATGGTCAGGTGGTTCTTTTTTAAAGGACCTAAGCCGACCTTCGAGCGGTGGACGTACTGGGAAAAATTCGACTTTGTTGCCGTCTTCTGGGGTATGTTTGCTATCGGCGGATCAGGCCTGATGCTCTGGTTCCCTGAATTTTTCGGGATGTTCCTGCCGGGATGGGCATTCAACGTCGCCACTATTGTTCACTCTGATGAGGCCCTTTTGGCTACCGGCTTCATATTCTCGGTCCACTTTTTCAATACTCATGGCCGCCCCGAGAAATTCCCGATGGACTTTGTTATCTTTAATGGTCAGATAGCCAAAGAAGAGATGATTGAGGAGCGGGGCGATCAATGGAAACGGTATGAGGAAGAGGGCATTACCGAGAAGTTTGCCTGTAAGAGAACCAGTGGAGCCGTATATGACTTCATATTAAAAGGATTTGGCTTTACCGCAGTTACGATTGGACTGGCCCTGATGGTCCTGATGATTCTCGCTTTCTTGAGCGGGGGAGGACATTGATTTAACTGATTAATTCTACTTTGTCACATTCAAAAGCAACCCCCCTAACCCCCCTTATCAGGGGGGGGCTTTAAAGGCTCTCCCCTGATAAGTACCCTCTGGGGCATAAAGGGAGCGGGAAGGGGTTGAATTCGGTGCTGAGAAGGTAATGTGACAAAGCAAAATTGAGAATAGAAAAAGGGGGGCGATTTCGCCCCCCTTTTTTTTATGGTGTC
>CAIRND010000226.1 GCA_903879825.1 uncultured Geobacteraceae bacterium | reverse complement strand
TATAAAGCTAAAAATTACGCACTGCTGGAGTATGACGGCAGGATTGTCATCAAGGGGAGTGGGCTTCGTTCGCGAGGCGTTGAGCCGTACCTGCGGGAATTCATGCGGGATGTTATCGCGCTCTTATTGACAGGCAAGTCGGACGCGGTGGGCCGGCTCTTTGACCAGTACGCGGTGCGACTCCGATCCCGTGCGCTGGACGTTGTATGGGTGGCACGCAGTGAAACACTTAATGATTCGCCGGAAAGTTATAGCGAAAAGCTTCGCTCTGGTAAACGCAACCACTCAGCAGCATTTGAGATCGCGCTGGCTTCGGGCACGGCCTACCGGGCCGGAGATCACGTCAGTTACTATGTTACCGGTTGCGGCAAAGGTGCAACGGCGTATGAACAATGTCGCCCGGTGGCGGCTTTTGATGTGGCACACCCGGATATCAACGTGCTCTACTACATCGAAAAGTTGCGTCATGTGCAAAAGCGCTTTGAGCCGTTCCTGCCGAAAGAGCCGACGCTTTTTGACCTGTGATCGCTTGCACGGGCAGTATCTTTGTGGTAAGAGGAAAGGTGAAGCACGTGTGCTATTGCTCACCAGTGCCATTGTCACCGGGACGTACCCAATACGCCCCCACAAAAGAGGAGAACGTATGAAAGCTTTTCTGTTGCTGTCAGCATTTTTGTGCATTATTGCAGCTATGAATCCGGTGCTGGCAACTGCCGATCAGCAGCCGGAAATGATTGCGGAGAAGGTAGCTATCAAGTTTACAAGAGGTGTCACCAATACATTCACCAGCATTTTTGAACTTCCTAAGCAGACTATCCTGACGGGACGGGACATGGGGACGGTTGGTTATGTAATCGGACCAATCAAGGGGGTAGGGATGTTCTTCTTTCGCGGCGTCATCGGAATTACAGAAACTCTTTTCTGTCTGGTTCCGCAGCCCGGATATTATGACTCGATGATTGAGCCGGTATATGTCTGGCAGGGATGGGAACCAAAAAGGGATACAACAAAAGCGGTTGTTGAGGATAAATAAACCGAAATTTATGCTTCACCACGGAGACACGGCCAAAAGTAGGCGCTTCTAAGCGAGACACGGAGAAACCAGGAAAGGCTTCAAGCCTTTGGGGTTAACCAAAAAGACTTCAAGTCTTTGACTTTCTCCGTGTCTCCGTGGTGAAAAGTTTTAACGATTGTCATATAAGTCTCAAGCCAATCGCTCTCTCAAATACGCTTCAAATTCTGCACTGAATTCCTTCCGCTTGAGTGCCATATCCACCGTAGCTTTCAGAAAACCGAGCTTGTCGCCGCAATCGTGACGCATCCCGTCGAACAAACATCCGTACACCTGTTGTTCTTTTGATAAGGTCAGTATTGCATCGGTCAGTTGAATCTCTCCACCTTTGCCAGGTTTCTGGTTTTGCAGAATTTCAAAAATACGCGGGGTCAGAATATAACGGCCAATAATCGCCATATCGGAGGGCGCCTCATTGCGGACAGGTTTTTCAACCATGTCAGTCACGTGGAAGGTGCGTTCGCTGATCTGATTCGCCGCAACGCAGCCGTAAGAAGAAATATTTTCCATCGGGACTTTTTCCAGTGCCAGCACCGGGCCACCGTACTGATTGAACACGTTCATCAACTGCCCGAGGCAGGGCTTTTCGCTGTCAACAATGTCATCTCCGAGCAGAACAGCAAACGGTTCATTGTCGACGAAATCTTTGGCACAGAGGATGGCATGGCCGAGTCCCATGGCTTGACGCTGGCGAACATAGAAAATATTTACCATTTCGGCTATTTCGCGAACCCTCGTCAGTTCTTTATCCTTGCCCTTGTCGTAAAGATGCGCCTCCAGTTCCACGGATATATCGAAGTGGTCTTCAATGTTATGCTTGCCGCGCCCGGTCACAAAAAGAATCTGTTCAATGCCGGAAGCCACCGCTTCCTCGACCACATACTGCACCAGAGGTTTGTCAATGAGTGGTAGCATCTCTTTGGGAGATGATTTCGTCGCAGGAAGAAAGCGGGTGCCGAGACCGGCAACCGGAAAAACAGCTTTTTTGACTTTCATGTGAAGGACTCCAGGGGCAGGAATGTGCTTTTGAAAACTAAAAGGAAATTTTTAGATCACGCACCCGAACAGGCACAACCACTACACGCTGCCGGTTTTGGAGCTTCAGTTTTCGGGCAGTAGCCGGTATTAAACCAACCATCACCTTTCAGGCTGAAAGCGGCAGATGAAATCATCTTTTCCACGGCGGCACCGCATTGAGGACATTGGCTGGCAGGCGGGTCGGAAAATTTCTGGCGTAGTTCAAATTGGTGGTCGCAACTGGTGCAACGGTATTCGTACATCGGCATAACGTATAAACTCCTCTTACGGTGATAATAATTGTAGGCACACTATAGTAATGCAAAGGGACATTTGTCAATGTTGCAACAGACGATTAAAGATAGTTTTCTGCACCTGAATGGACTGGTTCTTGCTAATAGAGTGGATTCAGGATAAAGCAGAAATACCTCATGCAGATATTTTGAAGCAGTTTGTGTCATTGCTTCGCAAAATATAGCTTCTGCATTCGGAGCGTTACGCTTGAGTGTGGCAATTATAGCCCTGTCTGAATTGATAAGATAATGTCGTGTACGTTTGTCGTTATATGGCTGACTGCGCCGTTATTTCACTGGATATAGCCGTTTGGCCCGTAAGATGACAATACTTTTTTAAGTCCCACGCATATATATTTATAGTCTGAATTCAGGTGGTTTTTTAGCGATCCACTTGACAAGAGAAAATAAGAGGATATGTATACTCGAAGTATAATACATCAGTTAATGTGGAAATAGTGTGCGAGTGCTTTAATACGCATATTTCAGGCATTCAAATATATCACTGACTCAGTAGAACGAATCTTCCGAAAAGGAGGGAATATTTTGAAACGTATCCACACGAAAAAAAGCTGCCGTGCCCTTGGCATTGGGATGGCAGTGCTGGCTTCATCACTGCTCTGGTCAGCGTCGGTCACGGCGTATGATTATACCTTCTCAGGTGAATCCAACACAATTTTCCGTTCACGGAAATCAATCGACAACAAAAACATCATGCCGGCCTACGAATACCTTCGTCTTGGCATGACCGACAATCTCAGCGACGGTTCGGGGGTTTCATTTTATCTTGGTGCCTGGGGACGTGCCGATCTTGCCGAAAAGTCAAGCAATAACCCTGAAGGCGATATTCAGTACGCCTACCTGACCTATCGCGCTCCGAAAAACAATACGGTGGCCACCATAGGACGGCAGTTTATTACTGAAGGTATTGCTGCCGAGCGCATCGACGGTCTTTATCTACGCAGCGATTTTGACTATGGCTTCGGTGCTTCTGTCTATTTCGGTAATACCGTTATAACAGAGCCGATTGCTAACCTTGCCCCTATCCCCGTTATCAGCCCAACATATAAGGGTGGGTCTACCGTCTATGGTACCCGCATCTCCCAGACAAACAAAAAATATTACACCATCGGGCTGAGTGCGCTTAAAAGTGATTACGAATTGGGTGGCCGTTACCGGGAAGAGGAAGGACTTGACCTCTGGCTGCGACCACTTGAGCAGATTGACATAACCGGTCGCTCCTCCTACAACTCTCTCACTAAAGGGTGGATGGAAAACAGCTACGCCGTGACCTATTCACCGCTTTCAACGCTCAGAATTGGTGCTGATTTCGCTCTCATCAACTTTAAAGACTACTTAGCCGGTGTAACCACATCTGCGCTGAGCGCAGTTAACCCCGTCTGGAAAGACAATGAAAAGCTAACAGCGCTCGGAACCAGCGCTTCCTACACTGGAATAAAGGATCTTGCCGTATCCGTTGACTATAAATTCTACACCTACGATAAATCAGGTGACGCAGCGTATTTTGGCGGTAAGGCATCCTATTCACTGCCGGCCGCTCTAGTCGTAGGCGGAGGTTACCATCGCATGGACGGTGGTATTGATAAACTTCGCTATAACGAGTTCCGTGTATTTGCCACCAAGAAAATGGATCTGGCCGACCTGACCATTGATGCAACCAACGTAAACTATGACAAGTCAATCAACGGCATCAGAAACAGCTATGCTATTACTGGCGCTGCTGGATATGAAGTAAACAAGAAGTTGAAGCTTGGGGCCGACGTGGAAATTTCAAGAAATCCTGATTTTAACAGTGAGGTTCGCGGATTGATCAAGGCAACCTACACTTTTGACACAAAGTTAGTTGCTGAGGGGGGAACAAAGAGTGAAAAATAAAATTGGTATCATGTCTGTTCTTCTGCTGATGAGTTTGTTGTACGCCTGCGCCAATACTGCCAGTCTGCCGCTTACACACCCTGAAGATGTCAGAAAACAGGGCATGCCACGTCCTAACTGTACGGAATGTCACACTGATCAGTGGGCCTCTCTCAACCACCGTGCACCCAACTTTTACGCCAAGCACCGTTTTTACGCTGCGTCCTCACGTGATGCGTGTAGAACGTGCCATAACGAATCCTTCTGCAATGATTGCCATTCCCGCAAGGATGAGCTTAAACCAAGCGAAAAGTTTAGCAGTGATCCCGAGCGTAATCTTCCGCACCGCGGCGATTA
>CAIRND010000225.1 GCA_903879825.1 uncultured Geobacteraceae bacterium | reverse complement strand
GTTATTTCTCTCGGCACGTAAACATCAGAGAAGCACCGTCCGGTTGCGCCCTTCACGTTTTGCCTGGTACAGCGCGGCATCAGCACGTTTCAGCAGTGTCTCCGAAGTATCTCCATCATTTAATACGGCCACCCCGATGCTGACCGTAATTCGGATGCAGGTATTGGCATCACTGATGTACATCTCAGCCAGCGTTGCCCGCATCCGCTCCGCAAGCACCATCATGTCCTCACGTGATGTCTCCGCAACTATAACCGCAAATTCCTCGCCCCCATATCTACCGGCAATGTCGTATTCACGCACCACTTTTGTAATAGTACTGGCGACACTCTTTAGCACCAGATCACCAAAAGGATGGCCACAACTGTCATTAACTCCTTTAAAATGATCCAGGTCCATCATAAAAAAGCCAAGTAAGCCGCCGTGTCTGCGAGCCCGTTCAAATTCTTCCTGATAGCGAGACATGAGGTAACGGCGATTACGTAATCCCGTCAGTTCATCCGTTATAGATGCTTCCTGCAGCGCATTCTGGGCCTTTTTTAACTGCGTCAACAGTTGAGAGAACATTTGATAGGAAGAACCAAGCAGAATGGCCAGTGTGAGAATAGAGAGGCCGATAATGGCCGTACGATTGATGTCCATTGCGTGCTTAATCGGTGCAAAAGGAATGCTGACGCTAATCCCTCCCCGGATATCGCCAATCTTGTAACCAAATTTGACATGGCATTTCTGGCACGACTGTTCAACCAGCAAAGGAGCCATATAACGGAAGCGCGTACCGGATACGCCGTCTTCGATTTCCCATACCTCAGGTACCCCCGCTTGAAACTTTTTCAGTGCCCGCAGTTCAAACGGATCAGGGGCATTTTCTTTATTAAGCAGCTTTTCGCTGGTGATATGAAATTGGATTCCGCTTCGCTCACTAAAAATTTTTGATATTTCCTTGGTCATCATTGCCGGATTACGCATGGTAAAAACCCGACCATCCCGTGCAACAATGTCCGGATCACCGCCAACTTCCAAAAGGTAACGATTCGATTCTATCCCGTTCTTTTTTTCTACATAGGCGCCGCCATAGCCTGCATTCCATTTCCGAACCTGGACAATCAGGTCAAAATATGAGACAGCCTGCTGTTTGACTGCATCAAGGAGTAATTGGTTGCTGCGGATGTACAGGCCAAGGTAAATTGATACGATTACCAGCGCGATCATCATACTCAGATTGCGGTAAAAGCGGGTTGTGTGATTGTTTTTTTTCAACGCAGTAACGTTCATGACGAGGGATTACCTCTCCGGATGTACGAGCAATTTCACCTTGGCCATCAACGCATCAAGCGTAAAAGGTTTCTGTAAAAAAAGCCGTTCATTATTAAGCTCTCCACCAGTGGGGACAATAATATTATTCGTGTAGCCTGACATATAGAGCACCTTATCAATGCCCGGATGGTCAGAAGTTATCTGTTCAAAGAGTTGTTGTCCATTCATGCCCGGCATCACAACATCAGTAATAACCAGATCGATCTTTCCCGACATTTCTTTCACCAACTCCAATGCGCGTTCGGGGTGCTCGGCACAGTAAACCGTATAACCAAGACCTTCCAGCAGTTCACGTGACATCACTCGAACCATCTCATTATCTTCAACCAGCAAAATGACAGCACTACCTGAATGATCTATTTCAACATCACCTTTTTCAATCGAGATGCTCTGCGGTTTTTCATCACAGACCGGCAGGTAAATTTTGAAGGTCGTTCCGGTTCCTACCGTGCTGGTAGCAAGTATGGTACCGTTAAGTTGCTTGACGATCCCGTACACATTTGCCAGTCCGAGGCCGGTACCATGGCCAACATCCTTGGTGGAAAAGAAAGGTTCAAAGATTCGTTCCATGGTTTCAGCGCTCATGCCGCCACCATTATCAGTGCATGCTATCAGAGAAAAACAGCCGGATTCCATTCCAGGGTGGCGGCGGGCAAATTCATCATCAATCAGGACCTGACCCGTTTCGATGACAATACTGCCGTTTGCTACAATAGCATCCTGAGCATTCAGCACTAAATTCAAGAGCACTTGCTCCAATTTTGAACTGTCTGCGCGAATCACAACCGGCTGGCTGGAAAGCTGAAGATCAAGGTTGATGTTTTCACGCAGCATCCGGCGCACCATTGAATGAAATGACGTAATAACGTCATTAAGATCTATCACCTGGAGTTGCATAACCTGTTTGCGACCAAAACTGAGCAACTGCTGCGTGAGATCGCGCGCCCTGCCCGATGCCTTGATAATACCGTCAAGCTGTGATTGCACCTTTTCATTATCCGGCAGGGAACGTTTCAGCATATCGGAATAAATCAGAATCGGCGTCAACAGATTGTTAAAATCATGAGCGATACCGCCTGACAGATGCCCAATCGCCTCCATCTTTTGCGACTGGCTCAACAGATGTTCCAACTCCATACGTTCTGCTTCACCTCTACTCCTTTCAATAGCAATTCCGGCAAAGGCTGATGCCTGCAATATAAGGGATATCTCATCTTCGTCCGGTGTCGCCGGGCTACGGTGGTAAATGGCAAAGGTGCCGAGCAAATCGCCGGAGGATGAAAATATCGGTTCAGACCAGCAGGAGCGAAGGCCAGCTTCCTTGGCAGGAAAAAAACCCTTCCAGAATGGGTGGTCATCAATATCTTCAACAACAACTCTCTCCCGCAGGAAGGCTGCAGTACCGCACGATCCGATCCCTTTACCGATTTTCGTACGGTGGGTTGCCATATTATAGAAATCAGGCAGACTCGGCGCAGCTCCGTTTAACAGGCGTTTACCGTCATCGCTGACGAGCAGGATTGAGCAGAGCATCTCCGGGTTTTCTTTTTCAATTGAGATGGCAATGAACGTAAGCAGCTGTGACAAGGGTTCGCCGCTGGCAATCCGCTCGAGAATCCCTGATCGAACCTGCTCTCGGTGTTCAGCTTTTTTCAAGCTGTTGATATTGTTTTTGAGGGTGTGTTCAATCTCTTTACGTTCAGAAATATCACGGACCATACTCAGAATAAGGTCCCTGCCGTTGACATTCGTAACACGGGCATGCACCTCAATTGGAAGAACGACACCCGATTTACACAGGTAGGCTGATTCGAAAACCGCTTCTCCATGTTCCAGCAGATTTTTGATATTGGGGAGGATTCGAGAGGCATACTCGGGAGGTTGTATTCCGTGAAGGCCACGTTGCAGCAATTCTTCGTGACTATATCCTGAAATGGTCTGAAGTGCGGTGTTAAAATAAATAAATTGGCCCTGACTATCCAGCAACAAAATAGCATCGGAAGCAGCATCCAGAAGTTCCGCCTTGAGCTCCAGGTCAACCTGCTGTTCCTTCAACGTGACATTGACCTGTTCAAGCCTGCGTACCTGCCGCAGAAAAAAATACAGCAGTGAGTACAACAGCACCACCAGTAAGCCGCCGATAGCGGCCTCAAGACTGAAACAAACGGCCTCATGCTCACGAACACTACTCCAAAAAAACAGCCCGGCCAGCACCAGTACAGCTATCGTGACCGCACTGACGTACCTGTTTTTTATATGGCGATAATAATCAGTCGACATAATACTGCTCCCGGATTAGTGGCTCGTTTAAAACAGTGTTCACAAAATATCACATCAAATCTGCAAAATAAAGTATTGAAGTGTTTGTGCCGTTTACCGTGCGCGCCACTCCCGGCAAAATGCTATCAGTTCATCAGGATGAAGCGGTGCACTGAAATAAAACCCCTGAATAACACTGCACTCCCGCTCTACCAGATAGCGCAACTGTTCTTCGGTTTCGACCCCCTCCGCAACAAGTTCCATGTCCAACCCCTGTCCCATGGCGATAATCGTGTTTACTACTGCCGCATCATTTTTGGTTGTCAACATCCGACGGACAAATGATATGTCTATTTTCAGTTCATTGATCGGCAAGCGCCCCAGATACTCGAGCGATGAATAGCCGGTGCCAAAGTCATCCAGTGACAGAATGACTCCGATTTTAGCCAGAGCATTCATCTGTTCAAGTGTGCGGGCGCTGTCGACCATAATCATGCTTTCAGTCAACTCCAAACAGAGACAATGAGGGTTAAGCCCAGTTACTTCCAGTACTCTTTTGACTGTAATATCAAGATCACTGCGCATGAACTGCAACGCTGATATGTTTACTGACATACGTAACGCAGGTAAACCGGTTTTCTGCCATTCGACCGCTTGCGAACAAGCCTGCCACAATATCCATTCGCCAACCGCCACGATCATGCCGCACTCCTCCAGAATCGGCACAAAAATGCTAGGAGCAACAGGCGCCTCGCCGGTCGGTGTCCAGCGTAGAAGGGCTTCAACGCCGACAATCGTACCAAGCACCTGGTTAACCTGCGGCTGGTACGTCAGGCTGAACTCACCCCGATCAATCGCCTTATGAAGCTTTGCCTCCATTGCAAAACGCTCTTCCAGTTTGCTGTTCAGTTCCCTGGTATAGAAGCAGATCGAATTTTTACCCTCTTTTTTTGCCTGATACATGGCAGCTTCACCATTTTTTAAAAGACTTTCCACGCATTCGCCATCTTCCGGATAAACAACAACACCTATGCTGGCAGTCGTAATAATCTCTGTGCCCTTAACCGTGAAAACATCGTTCATTGCGCTTCTAATTTGCTCGGCACGATAGCTGGCCTCATCGGCATTCGTCGTCAGCGGCGGAATTATGGTGAATTCGTCCCCGACAAAACGGGACACAACGCAATTGTGACCACAGACCATTTCCAAGCGATGAGAAATTTCTTTAAGCAGGGCATCACCAAAATCATGACCAAAGGTATCATTGACATACTTGAGATTATCAATATCCAGCACCATCAGCGTGAGGAATTGATTTTCACGGTTGAGCAGTACCAACTGTAGCTCAAGATGTTTCTGAAAATAATTCCGATTAGGGAGACCGGTCAGAGCATCAAAGTTGGCCTGATAATACAGTTGTTCTTCGTGCTGTTTACGTCCCGAAATATCCTCTTTAATAGCGACATAATTGGTAATTATACCGGTCTCATCCTTGATCGGAGCGATACTGGCTAACTCCCAAAACTGACGTCCGTCCTTGGTTTTATTGCAGAATTCTCCCTGCCACTCCAATCCGGCACTGATTTTATTCCACATATCTTTGTAGTAGTTGTCAGGTTGTTTATCCGACTTGAGAATACTCGGTTTTTGCCCGATGGCCTCTTCGCTACTGTAACCGGATACCGCAGTGAATTTTGGATTTACATATTCGATTATTCCGTTTACATCGGTGATGACAACACTGTTGGCGCTCTGCTCGACTGCGGTGCTCAATTTACGCAGTTCTGTTGTCCGTTGGCGAACCAGCAATTCCAGATTCTCATGATAGTCCCGGTTTTCCCGCACCAGACTTGCCCGCTCGACACAGCGGGCAACCATAAGTTCCAGCTCAACCAGATCGACAACCGGCTTGGCCAGATAATCCCAGGCACCGCGCCTCAAGGCGCCTATTGCGTCTGATAATATGCCGGTACCGGACAGGACAATTATCGGAAGATTATCATCAAACGCTTTGACGGCATCGACCACCTCAAGTCCATCCACATGGGGCATACGCAGGTCGGTTATCACCACATCCGGGTGTTGGGACCGCACGATATCAACTCCCTCCCGGCCATCACAGGCCTGAAGGACGGTAAAGCCGCAGTCTTCAAAAAAAGCCGCAACGCTGCTGCGGACAGATTCTTCATCATCAATGGTCAGTAACACCATATTTGTAGCGAGCGGACTCATCATAACCGCCCCCCGACAATGGCACTCTGCCTGATTTTATTAACCAGCCGGGATAGATCATGGATCGGCTTAAGCAGAACATCATCTGCCCTCATGCCGAGTGCACGCAGCTCATCAGAAAGGGAATACAACATGCCCGTATGCAGCATATAGCGGGTGGCGGGGCAGAGTTCGTGGGCCTTACAAATGAACGACTCTCCGTTCATGCCGGGCAAACGCATATCAGAAATACAGACTGACGGCTCGAGTTCCGCCATCATACCCAACGCCTCCTCACCACTCACGGCGCCATGCACAGTAAACCCTTCATCCTCCAGATAGGCCACAATGCATTCGCGAATCATTTCATCATCATCAACCAACAGTACCGTAATGTCTGCGTTAGTCATCATGCCCTCCCCTGCAGTGGGAGCGTAACAACAAACGTGCTACCCTCTCCCACACGCGATTTAACTTCAATCGAGCCGTGGTGTCCCTTGGTGACGATCGCATAGGCAACGGACAACCCCAGACCCGTACCGATACCAACTTCCTTGGTAGTAAAAAACGGCTCAAAGATCCTCAACCGGGTAAATTCGTCCATGCCGGGTCCGTTATCTTCAATCTCGATCACAATAAAACGCCCTGACAGCCGGGTCCGCAGTGTGATTCGTGGCGACCGGGGGGACTCAAAACCAGCCATGGCCTGGGCAGCGTTTTTAATAATATTCAGCAGCACCTGCTCAATCTCTGCGACAATCATCGGAATTCGAGGCAGACCAGCGGCATACTCACGCTCCAGCTCAATATGCCGGAAATCATATTTTTTCTTCATATCATAATCGGTGCCAGCCAACTCGAGCGATCTATCAATAAGGGCAGAAAGATCGACATGCTCAGCTTCTGTCGAATCGTTGCGACGACTAAAATGAAGCATATTGGATATTATGCCCGAGGCTTTCATCCCCGCATTTCTGATGTGACCAATAAAATCAAAGATGCCTCTCTGTTGCAGATAGGCTCGAACAAGATCGAGGCTGACGCCTACTTCGGCTGCGGCTTTCCAATTGGCGGGAATGTCAGCCGAGACGCGTCGCTCAATATTTTGGGCATGCTGCAATATGGCTCCCAGTGGGTTATTTATCTCATGTGCCATTCCGGCCGCCATGCCGCTGATCATAATCATCTTTTCGGTCTGAGTCATCATTTCTTCAATACGGAGACGTTCGGTAACATCATGGGCCATGCCGATAACCGTCAGCGCACCGCTCTCATCCACATGTGGCGTCCCGCGAGAGGTGTGCCAGCGCCAACTGCCATCAGCATGGTGAATACGATAGGTAACCTCTTGCGCTGAATTTGTCTGAATCGCGGCCGCAATAAAACTCTCACTGCGGAGAATATCTTCCGGATGGATGAACTCCCGAAAATCATGACCGGCAACCTCAGACGGGTCGTGGCCAAGAAGCACCTTCCAGGCGGGAGAGATGTAGACATAGTAACCGTCCCTATCCAGTGAAAATATGATGTCGCAGGAGTTCTCGACAAGCATCCGGTAGCGCGATTCGCTTTTAAAAAATATTTCTGTTGATTTTGGCGGCATATGGGGCTCCCCCTCTACTTTAGCTTCGACTCTGCCCAGCAACCGATATCTGAGCAGGGTTAAAAACAGATTTTACAATCTGAATTGCCCGACAAGCTGTTTCAAATCTTCTGCTTGACGTGACACATCATTGGCTGCAAGCGCAGTTTCACGAAGTGCATGATCGTTCTGCTGAGCCAGATCGTTGAGGTTCATGACGTTACTGCTAATCTCGCGGGTTGTGGCCGTTTGCTCTTCCGCAGCAGTAGCGATCTGGCTGATCTGCTCGGTTACGTTGTTTATTATGTTGAGAATATCCTGGAGCGACCGGCCTGATTCTGAGGCGTGACTAGTACCCTGCTCGACCTGAACCACACTCTGCTCCATGGAAGTGACCGCGTTACTCGTCTCTTTTTGAATAGCTTTGATCATTTCACTGATCTCTTTGGTGGCACGGGTTGTCCGTTCTGCCAGAGCGCGTACTTCATCGGCAACTACGGCAAAGCCACGCCCCTGTTCTCCTGCCCGTGCCGCTTCAATGGCAGCATTCAAAGCCAACAGATTGGTCTGATCGGCAATGTCTTCGATAGTGCCGATAATAGCGCCTATCTGTTCAGAACGGATTCCGAGGGTATCAACTGTGGCAGCAGCGTTCTTGACCCGTTCGGCGATGATGTTCATAACTGAAATCGACTGACCAACAACGGCGGCGCCCTGATGAGCTTTTTGGGTGGCACCGGCAGCGTTGGTCGCAGCCTGATGACAGTTGTTGGCTATATCACCCGAAGTCGCTGACATCTCTTCACCGGCTGTTGCCAGAGAGGTTGATTGTGAAGAGAGCTGAGCGATACTCTCGGTCATCTGTCTTGAGGTCATCTGCAGTTCAAGGGCTGAAGACGCCAATTGCAGCGAACTGCCGGAAACCTGATTGATGATGTCGTGTAATTTGCCAATAAAAATATTGAACCATTCGCCTAG
>CAIRND010000224.1 GCA_903879825.1 uncultured Geobacteraceae bacterium | reverse complement strand
TACCAAAGATGAACTAAACACAATCTACACAAACAAAGCCACCATCAGTGGACTCAATAGTGCCGCTTACTACTGGTCCGCCACTGAGTACAATACAAATAACGCATGGGACCAGTATTTTGCTAATGAGTTTCAGGACTACGACAGCTACGGCTACGGCGTCAAGGGCAACGGCAACAATGTGCGGTGCGTCAGGTGACCCCTTTAACCCCTCGCGTCATTGCGAGACATCAAATGCCGAATGTGCCAAAAAGCATCCACCGGAGCAATCTTTTCCGTAACTTGGGGGAGATTGCTTCGTTCCCTCAATGGTTTTCCACCTAAAAACCCCTCGCCTCGCAAGGACGCAAAACCTCAACAAAAAAAATAGAATGTAACAGTTTTTTAAAAATTTTATGTTTTCTTCATACTTTTAACAAATTTAAATGCCTCATCTTTAGATAAGTTTTTCTGCTCCGAAGTTTTAAGGTTTTTAACAGAAATAGTACTATTTTTTATTTCATCTTCACCCAAAATAAAGGCAAAATCTGCATTTTTAGAAGCCTTTTCCAACTGCTTGCCAAATTTTTTGTTTGTCATATCAAAATCACAGCTAATCCCTAAATTCCTTAATTCTTCAACCAATTTCAATGCCTCAACACTAAAATTTGAAACGACATAAGCATTCATTTTTTTAGACTCAATTTTTTCCAGCAAAGAATTTAACCTTTCCATTCCCATAGCCCAACCAACCGCAGGAGTATCTTCGCCACCCAAATTTTTAACCAAACTATCATATCTTCCGCCGCCACAAACAGCGTTTTGCGAACCTAAATTATTAGATTTAATCTCAAATACTGTCCGATTATAATAATCAAGCCCCCTGACAAGAAGTTTGTTTCTTTTGTATTTTATATTAAGCGCATCTAAATATTTTTTTAATTCATCAAAATGTTTTTGGCAATCCCCACAAATATAATCAGAAACTATAACATTTTGGACTTCTTGTTTTTCTAAAATTCTGCGACACACTTCGACTTTACAATCCAAAATCCTCAACGGATTTTTTTCATATCGAGCCTGACAATCAGGACACATAATGTCTAATTCAGGTTTTAAGACAACCCTAAGCGCAGTTTTAAAACCTTCACGACAATCAGAACATCCAAGCGAATTAATTTCGACATCCAAATCATTCAAGCCCAGAGCCTTCAAATAATCTACGGCAAGTAAAATAATTTCAGCATCAGCCGTAGGCTCTTTTATCCCGAACATCTCTGCCCCAACCTGATGAAACTGTCTTTGACGACCGGCTTGAGGACGTTCATATCTAAACATCGGTCCCTTATACCACAGCTTAACAGGCGAAGCAAGTCTATGCATGCCGTTTTCAATGTAAGCTCTAACAACTCCTGCCGTATTTTCGGGACGAAGCGTCAAAGAACGCTCGCTTTTTTCAAAAGTGTACATCTCTTTGTTTACAATATCAGTCGTATCACCGACCCCACGGGCAAAAAGCTCAGTTGCCTCAAAAATCGGAGTTCTAATTTCACTAAAACCTGCTCTTGTAAAAATCTCTAACGCTTTTAATTCCAAATTCTGCCACTGCTCAATGTCATTGGGCAAAATATCTTTTGTACCCTTTTGGGCTTTAATTATATTACTCATAAGGTAATTATATTAGGACTGGAAACAAATGTCAAACAAAACCAAAAGCCCTTAATCTTATTTAAGGGCTTTTGGTTAATTTTTTGTGTTAACTATTTACCAATTGCTTTATGTAATACTTTCGCAGGAATTTCGAGCTGACCTGCTATTTCATATAAATCCCTCGGCCCTGTAGTATTTTCTAAATGCTCTGCAAAAGTTCCGTCAGGTAAATTAAGCTTTCTCTTAAGCCACCCAAAGGTTTCATTTCCCTTTACATTCGGGGTATAAGTATAAGAGGGCTCTTCTTTTATCCCAAATAGCCTTGTCCAAAAAGACTCTTTGGGATGATTATATACCAATCGACCATTTTTGATGTATTTATCATAATTTTTCTTTGCTTCAGCTTGTTTTTGCTTTTCTTCTATTGTAACATTTTCACGAACAAAGGGAATATGACCACTAGTAGGATTTTGAACTCTTTTATAAGGTCCTGCTGTATGACAATTTATGCATGTATTTACGCCCTTAACTGAATCAACCATAATAATATTCTCCTAAAAATGTAATCCTCGTATATTCATGTAAAAACCATTCCGAAGAAAAAATTTACTTTTAGGACGCTAGGTGTAAAGTTTTATTAACAAAAAAAGCCAATGAAATTAATCATCAGCTTTTTTAAAATAGATTCTGGCAACGAGTTATCTTCCCAGGAGGTGGCCCTCCAAGTATTGTCACCGCAATGAGTCTTTACGACCGTGTTCGGGATGGGAACGGGTGGTTTCCTCACGCTTGATCACCAGAAATTTGTTTTCAAATTCCTTTGTGAATATTTATTCAGGAATTTCAATGTGCTTTATACACTGAAAATTACACAGAATTATAAGTTTTTTGACGCATCATCTTAAAATGCTTTGCCTGAAAGCTCCTGAGGAAATCAAAGATTTCCACGTCGCTATCGTAATGTTTGTCCTGCTTGCCTTGCTTACACAAGTCAACGCCGACAAACATCGGCTCCGCTATTTAGGAAAAGCCCTCGTCCTATTAGTATCAGTCGACTGAATATGTTGCCATACTTATATCTCTGACCTATCAACCGTGTAATCTGCACGGGGACTTACTAGCTTATGCTATGAGAGAACTCATCTTATGGTGGGCTTCGTACTTATATGCTTTCAGCACTTATCCGCTTCGAACACAGCTACCGGGCGTTTACCACTGGCGTGATAACCCGTACACTGGAGGTTCGCTCTTCCCGGTCCTCTCGTACTAAGGAAGACTCCATTCAATTCTCTTGCGCGTATACCGGATATGGACCGAACTGTCTCACGACGTTCTGAACCCAGCTCGCGTGCCGCTTTAATGGGCGAACAGCCCAACCCTTGGAACGTACTACCGCTCCAGGATGCGACGAGCCGACATCGAGGTGCCAAACCTCCCCGTCGATGTGGACTCTTGGGGGAGATAAGCCTGTTATCCCTATGGTAACTTTTATCCGATGAGCGATGGCCCTTCCATACAGAACCACCGGATCACTATATCCTACTTTCGTACCTGTTCGACTTGTATGTCTCACAGTCAAGCTAGTTTTTGCTATTGCACTCAATGGTTGATTTCCGACCAACCTGAACTAACCTTTGAACGCCTCCGTTACATTTTAGGAGGCGACCGCCCCAGTCAAACTGCCCACCAGAAACTGTTCCTCGCCCTGTTGTTAGAGGGATCGAGGTTAGAATTCAAATCATTACAGAGTGGTATCTCAACGATGACTCCACAAAAGCTGACGCTTTCGCTTCAAAGTCTCCCACCTATACTGCACAATAATAACCCGAATTCAATTTCAAGCTACAGTAAAGCTCAATAGGGTCTTTCTGTCCTGGTACACGTAATCCGTATCTTCACGGATAATCCAATTTCGCCGAGCCTCTCGCCGAGACAGCGCCCAGATCGTTACGCCATTCGTGCGGGTCAGAACTTACCTGACAAGGAATTTCGCTACCTTAGGACCGTTATAGTTACGGCCGCCGTTCACTGGGGCTTAATTTCAGAGCTTCGCATTGCTGCTAACCCTTCCATGTAACCTTCCAGCACCGGGCAGGCGTCAGCCCCTATACATCGTCTTAATCGACTTAGCAGAGACCTGTGTTTTTGGTAAACAGTCGCCTGGGCCAATTCACTGCGACTCTATCACGCTTCAGCTGCAAGAGCTTACACGCTACCAGAGTACCTCTTCTCCCGAAGTTACGAGGTGATTTTGCCGAGTTCCTTAGCGAGAGTTGTCTCGCGCACCTTAGTATATTCTACCAACCTACCTGTGGCGGTTTACGGTACGGATACCTAATAATCTCGATTGCGAAGATTTTCTTGGCAGTGTGGATTCAACATCTTCGAGTCCGTAGACTCTCCTCATAACGCCTCAGTTTATAACGAAATAGCGGATTTTCCTACTATTTCTACCTACACGCTTAAACAGCCACTTCCGATCGGCTGCATGCTTATCCTCCTGCGTCCCTCCGCATCTAGTAACGATTACCAGATAGTACAGGAATATCAACCTGTTGTCCATCGACTACGCCTTTGGGCCTCATCTTAGGATCCGACTAACCCCCCGCGGACGAGCCTGCCAGGGGAAACCTTAGGTTTACGGTGCATTGGATTCTCACCAATGTTTTCGCTACTCATGCCGACATTCTCACTTCTGCTTCGTCCATATGTCCTTACGATCATACTTCAACCTACAACAGAACGCTCCCCTACCCACTATAGTAAACTATAATGACACAATTTCGGTTATATACATAGTCCCGACGAATTTTCGGCGCGGAGTCGCTTGACCAGTGAGCTATTACGCACTCTTTCAAGGGATGGCTGCTTCTAAGCCAACCTCCTGGTTGTCGCTGCAACTCTACCTCCTTAATCACTTAGTATATATTTGGGACCTTAATTGGTGTTCTGGGCTGTTTCCCTCTTGGCCATGGATCTTATCACTCATAGCCTCACTGCCAGACAATAACATTACAGGCATTCGGAGTTTAACATGATTTGGTACCGAGTTTCTCGGCCCGCACCAAACTAGTGCTCTACCTCCTGTAAGATAAATCTGACGCTGTGCCTAAACGCATTTCGGGGAGAACCAGCTAGCTCTTGGCTCGATTGGCATTTCACCCCTAACCACAACTCATCCGCTGATTTTTCAACATCAGTCGGTTCGGACCTCCACGTAGTGTTACCCACGCTTCATCCTGGTCATGGTTAGATCGCCAAGGTTCGGGTCTATCTCATGTTACTTAACGCACTATTCATACTCGATTTCTCTGTGGCTCCGGATATTAACTCCTTAACCTTGCAACATAAGATAACTCGCCGGCTCATTCTTCAACAGGCACGCTATCACCCTATTAATAGGGCTCTAACTGATTGTATGCTAATGATTTCAGGGTCTATTTCACTCAGCTTCTCACTGTTCTTTTCGCCTTTCCATCACTGTACTTGTTCACTATCGGTCACTGACTAGTATTTAGCCTTACCGGATGGTCCCGGTGGATTCAGACAGGGTTTCACGTGCCCCGCCTTACTCGGGATACTTAACAAGAGACTATTTGCTTTCGCTTAAGGGGCTATCACCCGCTATGGCTCAACTTTCCAGTTGAATTTAGCTAACAAATAATTTTGTAACTCTTTGAATACTCTACAAAGTATTCCGTAAGTCCCACAACACCCCGTGCACAACGATTGTAGTCTATCACGTACATAAGGTTTAGGCTCTTCCAATTTCGCTCGCCGCTACTTTCGGAATCATTAGTTTATTTTATTTTCGTCCTGTTACTAAGATGTTTCAGTTCACAGGCTTTCCTTCCTACAGACTATGTATTCATCTGTGGATTCTAAGGTTTTAACCCTAGAGGGTTTCCCCATTCGGAATTCTACGGATCAAGACCCTTTAGCGGTTCCCCGTAGCTTATCGCAGCTTTACACGTCCTTCTTCGGCTGTCAGTACCAAGGCATCCTTCATTAGCACTTAGTAGCTTTACCTAAAATTAATCAACTCTTGCGAGTCAATTAATAAAGTTTTCATTGATGATTACGCTTATATTATATTTTTTGATAACAGTATTACTCAATATCTTGCGATATTTCATTTTACTTTATATCCTCCATAATAAAACCCGTGTGAGTAATATTATGAATAATATACGCTTATAATTCTATGTAATTTTCAATGTACAAACAGGTTTCTCGCCCGAAGGCTTGAACACTGATGACAGAACAGACTGAAAACTATACTTGTTGAAAAAATCTCCGCTATAAGGTAAATGATTAGACTTAAACCCTTATAGTTTCAACGATTTCGACCTCGGGATGAATGGTTTTGTACGCTTTGCAGTATTACTACCACATTGCTACCATTAATCTCCCTAGAAAGGAGGTGATCCAGCCACACCTTCCGGTACGGCTACCTTGTTACGACTTCACCCCAGTCACCAACCCTGCCTTAGGACGCTGCTTCCTTACGGTTAGCTCACGTACTTCGGGCGTGGTCGACTTCCATGGTGTGACGGGCGGTGTGTACAAGACCCGGGAACGTATTCAACGCAGCGTGCTGATCTGCGTTTACTAGCGATTCCGACTTCATGCAGTCGAGTTACAGACTGCAATCCGAACTGAGACTGGTTTTAAGAGATTTGCTCACTCTCGCGAGTTGGCGACTCGTTGTACCAGCCATTGTAACACGTGTGTAGCCCAGAGCATAAGGGGCATGATGATTTGACGTCATCCTCACCTTCCTCCGGTTTATCACCGGCAGTCTCGCTAGAGAGCACTACAGCAGTAAACCACTGTATGCAACTAACGACGAGGGTTGCGCTCGTTGCGGGACTTAACCCAACATCTCACGACACGAGCTGACGACAACCGTGCACCACCTGTCTTAACATTCTCCGAAGAGCACCCTCAACTTTCGCTGAGGTTTGTTAGATGTCAAGCCCTGGTAAGGTTTTTCGCGTTGCTTCGAATTAAACCACATGTTCCACCGCTTGTGCGGGTCCCCGTCAATTCCTTTGAGTTTCACACTTGCGTGCGTACTCCCCAGGCGGGATACTTATCGCGTTAGCTATGGCACTGCAGGGGTCGATACCCGCAACACCTAGTATCCATCGTTTACGGCCGGGACTACTGGGGTATCTAATCCCATTTGCTACCCCGGCTTTCGTTCCTCAGTGTCAATTATGGCCCAGTAAAGCGCTTTCGCCACCGATGTTCCTCCTGATATCTACGCATTTCACCGCTACACCAGGAATTCCCTTTACCTCTACCACATTCAAGCTTGCCAGTATCCAGTGCCTTACAGAAGTTGAGCTTCTGCCTTTAACACCAGACTTAACATGCCACCTACGAACTCTTTACGCCCAATGATTCCGGACAACGCTTGCACCCTCCGTATTACCGCGGCTGCTGGCACGGAGTTAGCCGGTGCTTCCTCTGTGGGTACCGTCAAGTTTCGTCCCCACTGACAGAACTTTACACCCCGAAGGGCTTAACATTCACGCGGCGTTGCTGCGTCAGGCTTTCGCCCATTGCGCAAAATTCCCTACTGCTGCCTCCCGTAGGAGTATGGGCCGTGTCTCAGTCCCATTGTGGCTGATCATCCTCTCAAACCAGCTACTGATCGTCGCCTTGGTAGTCCATTACACCACCAACAAGCTAATCAGATGCAGGCTCATCTTCTAGCACCGGAGTTTTCAAGATACCTATTTCAAGGTAGCTCATATGGGGTATTAGCAGAAGTTTCCCTCTGTTGTCCCCCTCTAGAAGGCAGATTTCCTACATATTACTCACCCGTCCGCCACTTTCCTCTGACCGAAGTCAGATTCTCGTTCGACTTGCATGTATGAAGCACGCCGCCAGCGTTCGTCCTGAGCCAGGATCAAACTCTCCATTGTCAGAAAGTTTATATTCCAAGTCACATTTAGCTAAAAAAGTGACCGCTCGGATTTGTCTTCGTTTTTGGAAAGTATTTTGCAATACCTTCCGCGTTGTCTGTCCATTTTATTTTGAATCAACAAGTATATTATATTTTATATTCGTTTTCAGCTATTCTGTTGTCAATGTTCGATTTTCTTTTATTGCGGTCACAAAACTTTCGTTTTGCTTCCGTAATTTTTTAGGAGCAAAAAAATTGTTTTTCTTTTTCCCAGAAACTTTGTTTATTTCCCCTTCAGAGTTTAAGTTGATAAACCTGAGTCGGTTACCTCTTGCGCGAATACTTTCTTCAAGTTTTCGCTTCGGGGCTTTTCGTATAGTGCTGGCAGATTGTTTCCTTCTAATTTTCGCTAGAGTTTTGTTTAATCATTTTGCGTTGAGCCAACACTCAAATACTTAACCACAATCTCTTGCAGTATCTACAATCATATTACTTCAACTTTATTTGTCAAGTACTTTTTTAAAATCTTTTTTATTTTCGTTAAAAAACTTATTATTTTAATCAAGCTGTTGTCTAAGAAGGCTCTAAAACCTTTTCCTGCAATCATTCCTTGCCATCTGCTATTGTTTCGGTCTAATGTTCTGCGGTGCTTAGTGCACGTCTTTTATCTTACATTGAAAGAAAAAAAAAAGCAACTGCTTTTTTACATGTTTTTTCGCTGCCTTTATTTCTGTTTTTATTTTTACTTCTACGCGCCAATAGAATAAGCTTATCTCAAGGGTTTACAAAACTTTATTATTTCAGCAAAAAAAATTTGATACCTCCGGTCAATACAAAAAATGCCTCAAATTTTATCCATTCAGTAAAACGCATGTCGTGTGTGTATATTACAGAACTAAAAATATTACATAATATAAAGTATTTCCTTTTCAACATAAGATAGATTAAAATAAAGTTGTATAATTCAAAAATGAAAGGAGATTTACATGAAAAAAACATACAAATTGATTTTAGCATTAGCAGTTTTTAGTACTATTTCAAATTTAGCTTTTGCCGACGGAAATGCTTTTACACCACTAAACTTTGATGATACTGCCTACTCCGCCCCAAAAACAACGCCCATTGAACAAAAAACATCGTCAAATCCTATTGCAAATGCTTTTACCAAAGTAATCCCTGCAAAAAATGCACCCGCTGTAGATGCTACATCCAGTGAACTACCTATCGGAAACGATAATATTCAAAATGCAATTCTTGAACTTGATAATGCACAAGTCGGAATTAGGAATGACTTATTAGACTACAGGGCAAAATATGCAGATGTTGATGCTCAATATAAATTGATTAAAAATGAAAGAAGCATGCTCTATAAACAAGTTAAATCTATCGAAAGAAGAATTCGCAACATTGATAAAGCAAAAGAAAAAATAAGAAGAAATATGCTTTAAAAACAATTACCATTCGCAAATTAAGTCCACGTTGATGTTTTTTAACGTGGACTTAATTATGAGGCTACGGAAAAATTTGAGAATTTTCGTGTCCTCCATATAGACGTAACTAATCACCAGAAATTAACATTGTCATAAGTCACGATTTAGCGAGCTTTTCACCTCTTCCTTGCGGAGAGGTCGACTTTCAGCACGAGCGGAAGCCCGCGAGTGTTAGAAAGTCGGGTGAGGGTTAATTTCAATCAGCGTAAGCTTTTTCACCCTCCACCTAATTTTTCCCTTACGTAGGACAGGGTC
>CAIRND010000223.1 GCA_903879825.1 uncultured Geobacteraceae bacterium | reverse complement strand
CGCTATATCGGCTACCTTCCCCAGGATGTGGAGCTGTTTGCCGGATCAATTGCCGATAACATTGCCCGATTGACAGAGGTGGAAACGGACAAGGTTATCGCCGCTGCCACTATGGCCGGTATTCATGAAATGATCTTGCGCATGCCGAATGGCTACGATACCCAGATTGGAGAAGGTGGGGCTGTGCTCTCCGGCGGACAGCGCCAGCGGGTGGGCTTGGCCAGAGCCTTGTTTGATACTCCCCGCCTGGTGGTGCTGGACGAACCGAACGCCAGTTTGGATGCGGATGGCGAACAGGCGCTGCTGCAGGCTATTATGCACCTGAAACGGCTGCAGGCGACGGTGGTAATAATCACTCACAAAACGTCTCTTCTTGCTGCGGTGGACAAGCTGCTTGTTGTGCAGGATGGCGCGCTGGTAGCGTTCGGACCGCGTGATGTCGTGTTGGCGCAACTAATGAAGCAGCAGCAGGGGCCACCTCCGGGGCCGCAGTCTGCGCCACCGGCCGCAGCTTCCGTTGCAGTTGTTTCCCGGGAGGCGGCCTATGTCTAATCTTATGAACTCTGACTCAATTATGCAAAATCCGGCGCACAGTCCGCGCTCAATTATAATCTCCGGACTCGCCGTGATCGCCATCTTTCTGGGCAGCTTTGCTGTGTGGGCCTCCTTTGCTCCACTCGGGGCGGCCGTGCAGGCTCAGGGCGATATCACCTTCGATACCAAACGTAAAACAATCCAGCATCTGGAGGGTGGTATCGTTAAACAAATTCTGGTGCGTGAAGGTGACACGGTTAAAGCCGGTCAGACGCTCATCATACTGGAAGATGATCAGGTGAAACCGACGGTAGACCTGCTTGACAGCCAGTCTTTTGCTGAATCTGCGGCCATAGCACGCCTTGATGCCGAACGTAATGATCTGCAGGCAATAGAGTTCCCCCCGGAAATATTAAAACGGGCGAAGGAGCCGGCCGTGGCCCGTGTGCTGCAGACGGAGAACCAGCTGTTTCGCGCTAAGCGTGAAGCTTTTCGCAGCCAGGTTGAGGTGCTGAGAAGTCAGATTCAACAGACAAAAGAGGAAACCCGCGGCCTGCAGGATCAGTTGATTCAGAAAAAGCAGGAGGTGGTCTCTCTTCATGAACAGTTGACCGCAAACAGACATCTGCTCAAAAAGGATTATGTTGCTAAAACGGCGGTGCTTGAGCTGGAGAGGGCGCATGCGGAAAAAAGTGGTGAATGTGATGCGATCACCGCATCTATTGCCCGTAATAGCCAGCGATTGATTGAATTTGAATCGCGGATTGACGGTCTTAAAGGTGTCCGCATCCAGGAATCAGCAGCAGAGATGAAGCAATCTTCGGTAAAGCGGAGCGAGTTCGATGAACGGGTGCGCCCGTCGCGAAATGCTCTGGAACGTCAATTTATCCGGGCACCGATAAGTGGCAAAGTGGTTGACCTGAAAGTGACGACCATTGGTGGAGTCGTTGCCGGCAAGGAAGCGCTGATGGACATCGTGCCTGCCAATGAGGTGTTGGTGCTGCAGGCAAAAATCGGCATCAACGATATCCATGACGTTCAGATCGGTTTACCGGCAGAGGTAACACTGCCGGCTTACAAACCAAGTACGACTCCGACGATCATGGCTAAAGTAACGTACGTTTCGGCCGACCGCCTGACTACCCGCACTCCACAGGGTGAAATGCCCTATTATGAAGTACGCCTCGAACTTGATCCGCACTCCCTGAAAGAGGCCGGCAACCTGCAGCTTTATCCTGGCATGGCGGCTCAGGTGTCTATCAGTACCACGCCGCGTACCGCTTTCGACTACTTCATCGGCCCACTGAAGGAACGCGCCGGGAAGGCTTTCCATGAACGGTAAAATGAAAATATTATTGGCAACGCTTATGGTTTTTGCCTACCTGCTTCCGGAACATGCTTGGGCTGGGATCGATGATCTGCTCACGCTGTATAACGACGCACGGTCAAACGACCCTGCCATAGGCAAAGCGAAGGCGCGTCTGGAAGCTAGTCGGGCAGATACAAATATTTCAATATCTCAGATGCTGCCCCGAGTTGAAGCCAATGCCGGAATCAACTGGATTAGTAACACTTCGCTCAATTACGGTCCCAGTGAAATATCCGGTTCGTATACCGGAGACAGCTATGGTTTTAGCGCGAGAGTGCCACTGTTTGTTGTGCCGAATGTACTGAACCTTGCTGCTTCACGGGCCTCTGTTAGAGGAGCTGATGCCGCGCTTTCAGGGAGCCGGCAGGATTTGGTCGTTGCCCTTGCAGACGCGTATTTCGGGCTACTGAAGGCTCAAATTGACGAAGTGCTGTACCGCGATGAGTTGAAACGCCTGGAGCAGATATATGATCAAATAAAGGAATTTAAAAGCAGCGGTACCGGAACCGTGCTCTCGGTATTTGAAGCGAAAGCAAAGCTTGACAGCGCTGCATCCGATAGTGTCAAGGCCACTATCGTGCGTAAGATGGCAACCCAACAACTTGAGAGCATCGTCGGCAGGCCGGTGACCGAAGTCAAGGATTTGGGGAAATACACCGTGCGTGGAGCAGAGCCCGCAGAAATTGAATGGTGGCTGGCTGCCATGCAGAAAAGTCGTCCTTCGCTTGTTCAGGTACGTGAACTTTTGAAACAGAGTG
>CAIRND010000222.1 GCA_903879825.1 uncultured Geobacteraceae bacterium | reverse complement strand
TCGAGCGGCCGCATTTATTCCTGGCACGCCCGCCTCTGGGCTCAACTGGCGCTGGCGCTTAACCTGGTCAAGGTCACCGTAAACGGGGCGGAGCATCTCCCCGATGGCCCGGTTATTTTTATGAGTAACCATCAAAGTAACTTTGATATTTTGTCGCTACTGGCCGCCATGCCGCGACGCTTTCACTGGATCGCCAAGAAGGAGCTTTTCGAAATCCCGGTTTTTGGCCCTTCCATGCGACGCGGTGGCTATATACCTCTTGATCGTGGCGATGGCCGGAAGGCGTTGCAGAGTATTGATGAAGCTGCCGCCACAATCCATCAAGGCAAGAGTGTCGTACTGTTTCCCGAAGGAACCCGCACGCAGGACGGCAACCTGCTCCCGTTTAAACGGGGAGGATTCATTCTGGCCCGTAAGGCAGACGTTCCGGTAATTCCTGTTACTATCAACGGCAGTGGCCGAATTAACCCGGCCAACCAGATCAGGCTCTATAGCGGGGATATCACCATTACCTTGCATCCTCCGGTTATCGCCCCTGAGGGACTTCGGAGAAGCGAAGCAGAAACATGGATGATGGAGGCCGTTCGAGGCCGCATTGATTCCGTACTGGAGCATTAAATGAATATCGGCTATCGCTATATACCGCTGATCATCGCTGGCTTGGCAGGCATGACGTGGGGATTACCTGCCGCACACCGCCTGAAGCGACCACTTGACATCGCTGCGGCGCTCGCGGTGCTGTGCGGCGTTGTTGTTTTTGCCTTGGGAATTCTATTAACCTTTATACCGGGGTTTTTTAAGTAGATGGATATTTCCCACTTTTCTGCCATAAATAACTTCGATACCATACAATATCCCCTTATTGAGGGGCAGGTGATCAGATGAACGAACAGATAAAAAGCATCATAGCAAACGGAACCATCATCATCCTCTTCAGCCTGCTGTTTTTTTTGTCCGGAACCTGGTGGCGCATGAGTAGCCAATTCAATCAGGGTGAGGCGGCACTCGGACGTGGCGATTTCCCCGGTGCCATTGCCGGGTACGAATCCTCACTTCATATGTATATTCCCTTTCACCCGACAATCGAAAAAGCTGCGGTGAAGTTATGGCAGATCGGCGAAACCAATGAGCGTCTGGGAGATATTAATCGGGCCCTGATTGCCTACCGCGCCTTACGCAGCTCATTCTATGCCGATCACTGGCTGGTTACTCCCGGTATGCGCTGGATCGAAAAATGTGACAAAAAAATTACGACGCTGTTACCCTTGCACCATGAAAGATAACCTATGGACTTAGTAGAATCACACTCGGCACTACAGATTGTCGCCCTCGGCGGATTGGGCGAAATCGGTATGAATATGATGGCCTATCAGTATGGCGACGACATTATTGTCGTTGATTGCGGTCTGATGTTTCCCTCCCCCGACATGCTCGGGATCGACTACGTTATACCTGACATCAGCTGGCTTCGCGAGCGATCCGGACAGGTCCGGGCTATCTGTCTGACTCATGGCCATGAGGACCATATCGGTGCCCTCCCCTTCGTACTTCAGGAGCTGAACGTTCCGGTGTACGGCACCGCTCTGACACTTGGCCTGGTGACAGCCAAACTGGAAGAATACAAACTGGACGGGGCTGTGGAACTGATAACCGTTACCCCACGACAAACTGTGTCTATCGGTTCCTTTCAGGTTGAGTTCCTGCGGGTCGCTCACTCGATCGTTGATGGCTGCGCTCTCGCGATAACCTGTCCGGAAGGGGTCGTCATCCACACCGGCGATTTCAAAATTGATCACACACCGGTTGACGGTCAACTGACCGACCTTGCCAGCCTGTCGCGCTATGGTGAAGCGGGAGTTCTGGCACTGCTCTCGGATTCAACCAATGTGGAGCGCGAGGGGTACACTCTTTCTGAAAAATATGTTGGCGAAGCGTTTGGTGATATTTTTCCCAAATGCACCGGCCGAATTATTGTAGCGGCCTTCTCCAGCAGTATTCACCGGGTCCAGCAGGTAGCTGATGTCGCTGCCCGCTGTGGACGGAAGATTTTGTTGAATGGCCGCTCGATGCTTAAAAACGTGCAGATCGCCCGGGACCTCGGTTACCTGACTATAGCTGATGAACAGCTGATGGATCTGCGCGAGCTCCCGCATCTTCCGCCGGAACAGGTGTGCATTATTTCTACCGGCAGCCAGGGCGAACCGATGAGCGCCCTGACCCGTATAGCTATGGACGATCACAAACAGATCAAGCTGGAAAAAGGTGATACGGTCATCCTCTCCTCGCGTGTTATTCCGGGCAACGAGCGCACAATTTCCGAGCTGATAAACCATCTGTACCGGCGCGGCGCTGAAGTATTCCACGAGAAGGTTTCCGAGGTGCACGTTTCCGGCCACGCGAGTCAGGAAGAGCTGAAATTAATGCTCAACACCGTCAGACCGCGCTTCTTTATTCCGATCCATGGCGAATATCGTCATTTGGTCAAACATATCCAGCTCGCCCGTACCGTTGGCATCCCAGAAGAACGTTGCATCCTGGCGACTAATGGTGAGGTGGTTTCTTTTTATTCCAATACTGCGGCGATAGTTGAAAACATTGAATCCGGCCGGGTATTTGTTGATGGCAAAGGGGTGGGTGATGTCGGCAGAATAGTGCTGCGCGACCGCAAACATCTTTCAGAAGACGGAATGATCGTTGTCATAATAGGGCTCAACATGTCCACCGGCGCGATAATTTACGGCCCGGACATTGTCTCTCGCGGTTTTGTCTTCGAAGATGAAAGCCAGGCGTATCTGGAAGATGCCCGAAAAGTTGTGGCCTTTGCTTTGGAGGAAATCAACACGGAAATGCGCTGTGATGCTGATGAGGTCAAAACGGTTGTGCGCCAGGCGTTACGCCGCTTCTGCAAGAAAACTATCGAGCGTCGGCCGGTAATTTTGCCGATTATTATGGAGATGTAACTCCCAAAACAAAAAGATTGGACGTAACAGATGATGTACGACTTTATCTTGATTGGTGCCGGGATAATCGGCGTTTCCTCGGACATTACTCCCCTTTTCAGGAATTAAAGTAACAAAGTGAGATTGAAATGAAAAGAACATCTGAGACCAATATAGATTTAATACGTCGTTCACTTTGCGAGCAACTGCCTGAGTTGCAGACACGCTATGGTGTAAAATCACTCGGCATCTTTGGATCATTTGTTCGCGGGCAACAGAATAAGCGGAGTGATATCGACCTGTTGGTGGAGTTCAATGACCAGGTGCCCGTGACTCTGGTAAGTTTTGTCGCGCTTGAACGGGAGCTTGGAAAACTCCTGGGACAGCGGGTCGATCTTGTGGAACGTGATACACTCAAGCCTGTCATTGGAAAACGTATTCTTGAAGAGGTCATTTTTGTATGAAGGCTCACGAACGTTCGATTATCGATTATTTGAACGATATTCATGATGCTTCGGGAAAAGCCGCACGGTTCATTAATGGCCTTACCTTTGAACAGTTTAGTGGAAATGATGAAAAGATTTACGCCGTTATCCGGGCGCTCGAGATTATCGGAGAAGCAACCAAGAGCATACCTCTACAACTGCGGAAGCGTTATCCGGAAGTTCCTTGGAAAGACATTGCCGGTATGCGGGACAAACTCATTCATGGCTATTTTGGAGTCAATCTCAAGCGGGTATGGGGTACGGTGATGATTGATCTGCCGCCACTACAGGCAGTAGTGGCGCGGATGTTGGTTGAAAATGCTGATGCCATGTTGCCGGAAGATGTTGGGGTAAAGAATCAAAAAGATTGGACGTAACGGATGATGTACGACTTTATCTTGATTGGTGCCGGGATAATCGGCGTTTCCACCGCATGGCAGCTGCAACGGGAATTTCCCGGATGCTCTGTACTGGTTTTGGAAAAAGAGAGTGGCCCGGCGCAGCACCAAACCGGCCGAAACTCAGGTGTTATCCATGCGGGGGTCTATTATACACCCGGCAGCCTGAAAGCGAAATTCTGCAAAGAAGGCAACCTCGCTACCAAAAAGTTCTGCACAGAGTACGGTATCCGCTACGATCAATGCGGGAAACTGCTGGTAGCAACCAACGAGCAGGAACTGGCGCGGATGACCGCATTAGTTGCGCGCTGTGCTGAAAACGATATACCGATAGAAGAGCTGACAGCCCGACAGTTGAAACAGTGTGAACCGCGTATTTCAGGCATCGGTGCTCTCCTCGTGCCGTCAACCGGCATCGTCAGTTACACAGAGATTACGGCTAAAATGGCTGAACTGGTGGTGCACGCTGGCGGCGAAGTCCGCTATAACAGCGCCGTTGTCGCGATCAACGAGCAGGTCGATCACATAACCGTCCAGACCGGCACCGCCACCGTCACCGGCCGTTATCTGGTCGCCTGCGCCGGAGTGATGGCCGACCGGGTTGTCCGCATGATGGGCATTGTGCCGGAGTTCAAAATCATACCCTTCCGTGGCGATTACTTCCTGCTCGGCGCAGAGCATAATCAGATTGTCAACCATCTCATTTACCCGATCCCCGACCCGGAACTCCCTTTTTTGGGGGTTCATCTGACCAGAATGATTGACGGCACCGTCACCGTCGGCCCCAATGCAGTCCTCGCCTTCTCGCGTGAAGGGTACGGAAAAACTGATTTCAGCCTGCGCGATAGCGTGGAAATGCTCACCTACCCCGGTTTGCTCAAGGTTTTGCGTAACAATTTAAAAGTGAGTATGGTTGAGTTAAAAAACAGCCTGTATAAAAGAGGCTATCTGGAGTTGGTTCAGAAATACTGCCCCACTCTGACTCTGGCAGACCTCCACGACTACCCCGCCGGCATCCGTGCACAGGCGGTCAGCAAAGACGGCCAGTTGGTGAACGACTTTCTGTTTGTCTCAACCGCACGTGCTCTGGCGGTCTGCAACGCCCCCTCCCCCGCAGCAACCTCAGCTATTCCCATCGGTAACTATATTGTTGAAAAAGTGAAGGTGCTTGTAGATTCCGATTCCGCCTCTCGACTGCCGGTATAACGTTTTTACCGCCGTCTGGTTGAATATTTCTCTGGTAGCAACTTGCAACTGTTACACCTTCTCAGTTGACCAGTACCAATAAATATTATAAAATACCGCTATCGCTATATTGTTGGGGGGCTATTTCATGCAAAAGAATACGAGCGTTACACTTGGTGCTCACTACGAAAAGTTCATTTCTCAGCAGGTTGTCCATGGTCGTTTCGGCTCAGCAAGTGAGACGATTCGTGCTGGTCTACGACTTTTGGAAGAACGTGAGACAAAACAGTACTTGTTACGCCAGGCACTTATAAAAGGGGAAGAAAGCGGTACATCCGATTATTCTCTTCAAAGTTTAATTGATGAGATTGATGGCGAGATTCTCAACTAATGCCATCGTTTACTCTCACCAACATTGCGAAGGCTGATTTGAAAGATATTGGTCGCTACACACTCAATAAATGGGGACGAGAGCAACGCAATCATTATCTCTCAATTCTTGATGCCTGTTTCCGACAGCTAGCTGAAAATCCTCTCAATGGCAAGGATTGTAGCGAAATCCGTAGCGGCTACCGCAAATTTACCGTTGCCAGCCATATTATTTTCTACCGCCAGATTATTCCTGACTCAATTGAGGTCGTTCGTGTTCTGCACAGTCATATGGATGCTGAAAATCATTTATCCGGGGTAGGTGAGGGCTTTGATTTTTAGTACGAGTGCGGAGTATATGGCATTAATGACGGGGATAACATTTATTAGACTCTAACTAAAACAGAAGATGAAGGAGCATTCTGATTGTGCTACTCCCTCATCTCCCTCGCTTTTTATCACTCTATACTCTGCAGCGCTTCGATCAGCTCCGTTTTCGTGAGACCTATATGCACCTTCTGTCCCAGGCCGGTATCGATTCTGCGGTAGACGTCGAAGCGCGCTGTTTTCTGACCATCCTCATCGGCACTCTGCCGGGCAGTCATGATACCCACATCTGCCAGCTGCGGCTGGGTACAGGAATTTGAACAGCCGGATACGGCCCAGCTGAGTTTACGTCCCTGCGCGCCGATTTGTGCTACAAGTTCGTGGGCCAGATCGATCGTAGCCGTAAGCCCCATTCGGCATTCATGGCTGCCGGGACAGACGCGCAAACCATTGGTGAAGCCATACGAAGCAAGTCCGGTCAACAGCTGCAATGTATTACGTTGCACTACGGCATCAACACCAGCTAGCAGCAGCATTGCAATATCCTGATCGGAGGTTACCATCAGCACACCGTCTGCATACGTGTCGGCAGCTGCGGCGATTGTCGTAAGTTGCTCTGCCGTCAATCTGCCGGCGAACACCGGCAGCTCAAGGCGCTGACGCCCATCGGCCTCGGTAATCAGATTGTCAGTCAGTCCACTGACAGGAGGAATCTTATCGCCAAAGCAATCTTCCGTTTCAATCAGCTGACGTAATTTAGCTTCACCGAACTCTGAGGCCAGAAACTTGAGTCGTTTAGGCGGGGGAGCATGGGCAGCGTAGACCGTGAGGATCGCCTCTATTATCGGAATGATCCGCTCTTCAGTCACCTGCTTGAACAGCAGAAACCCGGGACGCGGCTCTCTGCCAAGCCCACCGGCGATCCAAATGTCGTAGCAACTCTGACCACCTTCGTTTTTAGCCATCACAAGACCCACATCTTGAATCAGGTGCCGACCGCTGGCACTATCCGCTTCAAGACCTATTTTAAACTTCTTGGGCAGACGTTCGAAACGTGGGTTGCCGGTGAAATGTCGATGGAGTCGCCGAGCCAGTGATTCAAGCACCGGAAAGCCCTGAACGCCCTGACTGCCGCAGGTGATTCCGCGAACAGCACCGCCACAGGCACCGCGTGACGTAAGTCCTGCCTTGGCTAACTCGCGCTTCACCTGAGCGAGATCATCTTCCTTCAGCCAGTGAATTTCCATGCTGCCACGGGTCGTAAGGTGAATCGTACCCTGACCAAAATGCGCAGCAACCGCAGCAATTGCACGGGCTTGACCGGCGGAGACAACCCCCGCCGGCAATTTGACCCGCTGCATGAAAAAGCCGCTCTGACGTTGAACATATATACCGTCAAGCCGGTAGTCTGATAATTGTGCTGACATTAGATTCCCTCGAAGAGTGCAGTTGAAAGGTAGCGTTCCGCTCCATCCGGGAGAATAACGACGATAGTTTTACCAGCGAATTCATCTAATTGTCCAAGCCGCACCGCCGCCGCCACTGCCGCACCGCAGGAGATGCCGACCAGCAAACCCTCTTCTTTTGCCATGCGTTTTGCAAAATCGATTGCTTCGGCGCTATCGACCAGTTCTACGCGATCGACAATCGAGAGATCAAGCGTGTCCGGAATAAAACCGGCACCGATGCCCTGAATTTTGTGCGGCGCAGGCTGAAGAGGCTGACCGGCCAGTGTCTGACTGATGACTGGACTCTCTTTTGGTTCAACCGCAACCGAGATAATATTTTTGCCTTTGG
>CAIRND010000221.1 GCA_903879825.1 uncultured Geobacteraceae bacterium | reverse complement strand
TCAGGGCCGTCGAAGCTGCAGGAGCCGACTACATTCATATCGATGTCATGGATGGTCATTTTGTCCCCAACATCACGATCGGTCCGCTGATCGTCGAAGCTGCCCGCAGGATCACCACCCTGCCACTTGATGTGCATCTGATGATCGAGAACCCTGATCTCTATATCCCGGATTTTGCCGCAGCAGGTGCTGATATTATCGTCGTACATGCCGAAGCGACCAGCCACCTGCACCGCAGCATACAACTAATCAAGTCGCTTGGAAAAAAAGCCGGCGTTTCACTTAACCCGGCCACGCCGCTTAATGTTCTCGACTACGTAATCGACGATCTGGATCTGGTACTATTGATGACCGTCAACCCCGGCTTCGGCGGCCAGAGCTTCATTGAAGCATGCCTGCCTAAAATCCATGCCTTACGGGCACTGCTCGACCGACGTGGTTCCGAGGCTGAATTGGAAGTTGATGGGGGAGTTAAACCTTCAAATATTGCCAAAATATCACATGCAGGTGCGAATGTTTTTGTCGCGGGCAGCGCCGTATTCGGCGCGTCCGATTATGCATCTACAATTACCGAGATGAAGCGCCTTGCACACGAACCACTGCTGTAATATGTATTTGGTTTTTCACCGCATTATGCCGTTATATTAATTGAATTATGGAATGAGTTAGTCTAAACTCCCCCGCTATGTCCGCTAGCGTCCTTATCATAGATGATTCCGTTACCGTCCGGGAGCAGATCATCAGATCTCTTGAGTCGAGCGGTCTTTTCACCCGTTATTACGAGGCGGAGGATGGACTGGAAGGGCTCAAAAAATTGATTTCATCTCCCGTGGACATCATCCTGTGCGATCTGGAAATGCCCCGTATTGATGGTTTTAAGTTTCTGAGTATGCTTAAAGCACGCCCGGACCTGCAAAACGTCCCCGTTCTTATCCTGACCGGCATAAACAACCGGGACCAAAAGATCAAGGGACTTGAACGGGGAGCCAGCGATTATATTACCAAGCCGTTTGACCCTGAAGAACTGGTCGCCCGCGTTAAAGTTCACCTCAAAATAAAAAAGTTGCAGGATGAGCTTAAACGTTCAAACGAACTGTTGCTTGAACTCTCCAACACCGACCACCTGACAGGGCTCTTTAACCGCCGCTATATGATGGAAGCGCTCAACAAAGAGGTCCAGCGAAGCCTTCGTAAAGGAGGTAATCTGTCACTGATCATACTTGATATCGATCATTTCAAGCTGGTTAATGACGAATTTGGCCATCTACAGGGAGACGTCGTACTGCAAAAGGTGGCTATGCTGCTGCAGAAGGAGTTAAGGAATTATGACTGCGCCGCCCGTTACGGCGGAGAGGAATTCGTAGCTATCCTACCCGATTCGTCATTGGAAGAAGCTGTTTTTGTTGCCAACAGAATACGCCTGGCGGTACAGGACGCCCGGTTCAACGGAACCATTGCCAAGCTCAGCCTCACCGTCAGTCTCGGAGTCTCCTGTTTTTCGACCGGACAGACTACAACAGTTGATGGATTTATCAAAATGGCTGACGACGCACTCTACCGAGCAAAAGCACACGGCAGAAACAGGGTTGAGTTCCAAGATACGGAGATTTCTAGCCCCCCCAAAACCTGCACTGCCTCGCCCACCCTGAACAGTACTGAACCGCAATAGCGATACGGTGTGCCATCATACGTAGCTGCAGCATGTTCAGAGCGCCACGTGCTATCAGCCCGTTATATACGGCCGAATGCAAGTGGCAATTGTATATCCACATCATAAAGGAATTATTGATGAACATATGCTTCAGATTATTCACGGTATGCCTACTCGTGTTATGCAGCAACCTGTCCGTGCTTGCTGCTCCGTTTGGTAAAATTGATGTTCCACAACTTTCTGAACGCTGGTTTGGTATCTACGTGAACAGTGAGCGAGTCGGGTTTTACCGGCAACGGATTGACAAGTTAGACGACGGGTACCGCATTGAGGGTAGCGGAAGCGTTCGAATGAAAGTGATGAGTTTCTCCAAAGAAGCGTCCATGCGGGAGTCATACCTGGTTTCCAAGAACCTGTCCCTCCGTTCTTTTGATGTCGAACAGTCGGTTAATGGCTCATTGTCGCATGTGAGCGGTAAAGTAAGTGCCGGCGCTCTCCATATAAAGAGTGAAGTTCGAGGTAAATTTACGGATAAAACACTTAAATTCAAGGGCGAGATCTACCCGGGCCCTGTCCTTAATTTATATCCGCTGATGCGCACAGTAGCCGCCGGATCGTCGTATAAAATTCAGGCGTTCGATCCCGAAGAAATCAAGATCAAGGAAATCCAGATCACCGTAATAGGTGAAGATACATCCACTGATGGCACACACTCTCTCAAACTCCGCAACAATCTGTATCCCTTTGTCAACAATGACATCTGGGTTGATGGACTGGGAAATACCCTTGAAGAATCGGTCCGCGAGGGGTTGGTGCTCACAAGGGCGGAGCAGCCCAAAGATCTCGGCGCATTTATCGGCAATTGGGCTCTTGCCAAGAAAGATCTTATTTATGACTTTAGCTTGGTACGAGCTATGCCGCCGATCAAGAACCAGGGTAAGTTGACCGGACTGTCGGTCGAAATAAGTGAGTGGAATAATGATCTCCCGCTGCTTCAGGAGGGGGGACAACTGGCAGAAAAACGCGACCAGGGACACGTAATCTTCAAAACGGGCTCTCTGGCTTACATGGGTCAAGGGCCAGCAGCACAAGGACCACTCGATGCACACCTAAAACCTGCCGATAAGATCGAGTCAGATGCCCCTGAAATAATTGCTCAGGCCAAAGCGCTGGGCACGGGAATTAATAACCAGCAAGAGCTCGCCAGAATCCTGGTTTCCTGGACGGCAGACTGGCTAAAAGACACCATTGATGACGGCGGAAGTTCCGTTGAAAGCTTTAAATCAAAAACCGGCAATTGCCAGACACATGCCCGTCTCTACACCGCACTGGCCCGGTCTGCCGGCATCCCGACCCGTTTTGTTTCCGGCCTGGTTCATCTGGAAGGAAAAGGGTTTCTCTATCACAGCTGGGCCGAGAGTTTTCTGGGTGATCGCTGGGTTTCTGTTGACCCCACGTACAATCAACTCCCTGCTGATCCCACACATATCAAGCTGCTCGAAGGGCATCTTCCGGAAAACATGGCGCCGATTATTGCAATTATCGGACGGATCAAAATGACCATCCTTGAAGCAACATACTAAATTTATTTTGCGGTTACTTTGGAGTTGATGTACCGAAAACAGAGTTAGCTAGAGTTTTTCTTGACCCATTTAAAAAGTGCTGTAGAATCCCTGCAGTCATTTTCAAAAACGTTCAGTCTACAGTTTTGCCCGTTAATCCAATTCAGCACGAGAGAGGGAATATTATGGCGATGAAATCTGATACACTTGCTGCAATCCATATGACCGAGGAGGAGTTAGTCAAAAGCCTCATCAAGGATGTTCAGGACGTTTTTATTAATATGGTCGGGGTTGAAGATCTGATGCACCTCCCGATTCAGATTGATGTCACAACACACTTCAAAGACTGCCTGACCTCTATGGTTGGTCTTGCGGGAACCTATAACGGGCTGGTGAGCGTCCACATTCCCTGGCAGCTCGCGATTTCATTCACCTCCCTCATGCTGGGCATGGAGGTTACGGAAATTGATGATGACGTTAATGACGCCATGGGCGAAATTGCCAACATGATAGCAGGATCTTTCAAGCAGCACCTCTCCAAAGGGGGATCTGACATCCAGCTCTCAACGCCTTCGATTGTGAATGGGGCGGATTATGTTGTTTCCTCCGGCAACAATCTTGAAAACATCACCCTCAAGTTTGCCACTGAAGATGAATGGTTCATGGTTGCGCTTTCAATCGAAGAGTAACGATGCCACAACCTTCTCATCCAATCCTGGTCGTGTCATACGGTGAGGAAACCCGGGCAGCTTTAGTTACAACACTCAACAATAACGGAGCTTCAACCGCTTCCTGCGCGACCTTCTGTGAAGCCGAAAATCTGGCGTTAGCAGGATTGTACAGTGGAATACTCGTAGACCTCCCTTCAATTATCAAATCGAAGGGAGAAGAGAAAATCGTCGCCTATACATTGGCAAACTTTTTCCCTATCCTGCGGGTAAGGACTATGGGCGGCATGCTTGTGCCGATGGCGATGCCGGGGAGTGCCAAACAGGACAAGAGCCTGGGTGATTTTCTGACCAAAACCTGTTCCGCTTTTGAACCTCGGAAATTACGGGTTTTCCGGCGGCATCCAATCTGCCTTTCCACACTGGTAAATTATAATGGTGTTGAATTCCGCGGATTTACTCTGAATGTATCGTGGGGAGGTATGTTCATTGTTGATTTAAGTGCCGAGAAATACCGCGTTGGAGAGCCGGTCTCAATCCTGATACCGGAATTTGGCTGCACCATTGCTGCACACGTGAATAGAATAAAGCCGTGGGGAATGGATCGCCACCCTCCCGGCGTCGGATTACGCTTTGACAGCCTGACTGAATCAGTTGAGTCTGTTATTGCGGGTATAACCAGAACAAGTAAAGATTTTGACCGCGATCGGTTAACCGCTTAAAAGCAGGTGTGATCAAAAGCGTCTTTGATATGCCGCAACCTGCTCCCGTATTGCCTTCTTCATCCCGCGCTTCCATGGCCCCACGGCAACCATGCGCATATTTTCCGGGGCAAAGAGAGTCCGGGCTGTTTCCTGCAGCACAACTGAATCAATTCGGCGTGCCTCGGACTGATCCTCTTCAATGCTCCGTACCACCCCCATCAATTCACCCCAACCGTACCGCCCCCCCATTTCATAGGCTGAATCCCGACTGAACTCAAGATCGAAAATATAGGAATTGCGAATCCTCTCAAGTTCGTCTTCCGGAACCGGAGTGATGGCAATACGGAACAGCTCCTCAAGAGTCGCTTCAACAGCGTGAATTAGGGTATCAGGAGAGGTTGACAGATCAAACGCCAGACAGCCGGTTTCATCGTAGGCACCAATGGCACCATCCACCGAATAGATTATACCCAACTCCTCCCGTAAGCGTAGATGCAGACGGGAACTCCCCCCACCGGCCAGAATACGCCGCAAAAAGCGCAGTGCCATAAAACGGTGATCATCGCGGGCAAAGCCAAGGAACGCCAACTGCAGATTCATCTGACTGTCAGAATCCTGCACACAGCGGATTTGGGGTAAAAACTGACGGAGCGTCACCAGAGAGACGGCCGGCAACGGCCTGCCGGGCCACTCCCCGAAACAATCGCGTGCAGCTGAAAGGACATCAGCACTTTTCACCGGACCGGACACAACCAAAACCGCATTTGAAGGGATATAATAGTTTTTCAGGTGCTCTGCGAGATCGCTCAGTTCGATGGCAGCGATGCTTTCCAGCGTTCCGATGGTCGGCATACCCAACGGATGACGTGGCCAGAGCATCCGACTGACTATAGTATCCGCATTAACCTCATCTCCCTGTTCGTTTAGATCTTCCCTGGCCTCCTCGGCGACAATTCGCTTTTCGATCTCGATTCCGGCCAGAAGTGGTTTCGTAAGCATCGAGGCGAATATTTCCATGCCGCGCTTGATGCTGTCCGGGTGTACCCGCGAATAATAGTAGGTTGATTCAGCATCCGTAGCGGCGTTTGGAGCTCCGCCGATAACCTCGAAAGCGGACTCGATTGCCAGTGATGAGGGGAAATCAGCGGTGCCCCGAAAGAGGATATGTTCCAAAAAGTGTGACAGCCCTTCGCGGCCAGGCGGATCGTTGCGTCCACCGACTTTGAGGTAGACCGCCATTTCAGCGGCATGCAGATGCGGCATTTCCACACAGACAACCCGTAGTCCGTTTTCAAGTGTGTGAAGAGAAGAGCGGATCATATAAGGGCACTCCGGATGTTTTTTATGCGCTGACTGTATTCCTCTGACGACAGGTGCAGTTCTTCATGCTGCTCGGCCCAAATCGGACGGGGCCAGAGGGGATCTGACGAAAAGCGCGGCACGATGTGCCAGTGGATATGCGGCACCATATTCCCCAACAGCTCATAATTGATCTTTTCTGGAGTAAATATGCTGTAAAGCGCCTGCGCCACGAGCGACACCTCTTCCATCAATGCGACTCGCACGTCACGGTCAAGTTGGAATAGTTCCGTGGCATGATGTTTGGTGAATAGCAGAGTATATCCGGAAAAATACTGGTCCCGGTTCAGGATTACGTAAGAATGCGGCAGTTCAATAACCCGCAGATCTGAATCCGCGTCCCAGCGGTGGCACATGGGGCAATTGGTCATGTTATTCATACCTCAGAGCATCAATTGGATTAAGTCCTGCTGCCTTTTTTGCAGGATAAAAGCCGAAGAAGATACCGACCGCACCTGAAAACACAAATGCAATGGCGATTGATTGAAACGAAATCATCGTTGGCCATTCAAGCAGGCGAGAAACGACAGTCGCACCGCCAACCCCAAGAGCAATTCCAATCAAACCGCCCATCATTGTCAGCAGAACTGCCTCGGTCATAAACTGCAGAAGGATATCATTCTTTTTTGCACCAATCGCCATCCTGATGCCAATCTCGCGAGTTCGTTCAGTGACAGAAACCAGCATGATGTTCATAATGCCGATACCACCCACGATCAGAGAAATCGAAGCGACCGCACCGAGCAGCAACGACATCGCTTTGGCTGACTGTTCAGCAACCGCCAGAATTTCCGACAGGTTACGGGTGGAAAAATCCGCTTCCTTATTAGGTGTAATCCGGTGCCGCTGGTTAAGAAGCGCCTGGATCTCACTTTCTGCTTTATCAATCAGCTCTTCACTTTTAGCCTTGACGATGACGGCACTCACAATTCCGGTACGTTGTGAACGGACCAGATTACGTTGGGCCGTGCGCAAAGGAACAAAGACCGAATCATCCTGATCCTGCCCCTGGGGTGACTGTCCCTTTCTCTCAAGAACACCGATTACGGTAAAAGGAATCTTTTTAATTCGAATAATATTCCCCACCGGGTCAGCGGCCCCAAACAGGTTCTCGGCGACGGTCTGCCCAAGCAGACACACTTTAATGGCACCATCCACGTCCTGTTGGCTGATGGTTCGCCCACTGACAACAGGCCATTCACGTATATCGAAAAGTTCCGGTGTTGCCCCCATAATGACCGATGACCAGTTCATGTTTCCGTTGACTATCTGCCCGGAAGTCCGCACGGTTCCAGCGGCATATGCCACGGAAGGACATTCGGCCATCATCGCCCGTACATCGTCGCTCGACAGGGTTTGCGCCCCCCCGGTGCCGGTACGCAAACCGCCACTGGTAGTTGAGCCGGGGATAACCAGAATAATATTACTGCCGATACTGGCAATCTGTTGGGAGATGACGTAACTGGCTCCTGTTCCGACCGCCATCATGGCGATGACCGCCGCAATGCCGATAATGATACCGAGCATGGTCAGAAACGAGCGCATCTTGTTGGTACGTAACGCTCGAAGAGCTATTCGCACTGTCTGTAAAAAATCCATATATTAATCCGCCAGAGCCTGACTGGTCTGGCTATCCAGAATTATTTTCCCATCTTTGAACGTGATCTGTCGATTGGCATACGCCGCCACGTCATGCTCATGAGTAACCATGATAATGGTGATACCCTGCGCGTTAAGGGACGTAAAAAGGGCCATAATTTCTTCACTGGTGCTGCTGTCCAGGTTGCCGGTCGGCTCATCAGCCAAAATCACTGCGGGATTATTTACCAGGGCGCGGGCGATGGCAACCCGTTGTTGCTGGCCGCCGGAAAGTTGACTGGGGTGGTTGTTCTCTTTTCCGGAGAGACCGACTTGCTCCATGGCAATCTGGGCCAACTGGCGGCGTTCCTTGGCATGGAGACCGGCGTATACCAGCGGTAATTCGACATTTTCAATCGCGGGAGTACGGGCCAGCAGGTTGAAGCCCTGAAAGACAAAACCGAGTTTTTTGTTGCGGATATCGGCCAGTTGATCCGTCGTCATCCCTCCCACATCCAGACCATCAAGGAGATAACTGCCGGAGGTCGGAAGATCCAGACAACCGAGGATATTCATGCAGGTTGATTTACCACTGCCGGATGCGCCCATAATGGCAACGAATTCGCCGGCACCAACATTGA
>CAIRND010000220.1 GCA_903879825.1 uncultured Geobacteraceae bacterium | reverse complement strand
TAGCGCGTGCCATGGCTCCATCGTGAAGGTACGAACAGAAAAACTTCACGGCATAATCCCCTGCGAAGACTGCCACGGTCCAGCCATGAACCATCCTGAAAAACCGGAAAAGCTCAACATAGATCGACGACGTGAGCTTTGTCTGCGCTGTCACACCGCTCTCCCCTATACAACAAGCGAGCGCAAACGTATCCCCGGTGTTGATCCCAAGACACATAACACCGGCCTCGAGTGTGTTAAATGCCATAATCCGCACAACCCCAGCCTGGAGGGAATGAAATAATGGAGAGGCGAGAATTTCTAAAGAAATGTATTCTGGTTGTCGCCGGTGCTTCTGTGCCCGTCTCAGCTCTGACACTGATCGACCCAAAGAAGGTGTTCGCCGACAATCCCGACATCCAATGGGCTTTTCTGGTCGATACCAACAAGTGTGTCGGCTGTGGTTTCTGCGTCAAGGCCTGCAAGACCGAAAACGATATCCCCTTTGATGCTCACGTTTCCCGAACCTGGGTTGAGCGCTATGTCTATACAAAAGATGACAAGCGCTATGTGGACAGCCCTGATGCCGCACTTAACGGCTTCACCGATTCCCGCATAGACCTTGGTCGCGGTGAATTCAAGGATATTGATCCAAAGAATGTCGGCAAAGCGTTCTTTGTCCCCAAGCTGTGCAATCACTGTTCTTCTCCCGCCTGTACACAGGTTTGCCCCGTCGGCGCTACCTATAAAACCGACGATGGCGTTGTCCTGGTAGACCGCAAATGGTGTATCGGCTGCGGCTACTGCATCATGGCCTGTCCCTATGCGGCACGCTTTTTCCACCCGGTAGAGCATGTTGCTGACAAGTGTACCTTCTGCTATCACCGTCTCAGCAAGGGGTTGGATTCAGCCTGTGTCAATGCCTGCCCCTTCGGCGCCCGCAGAATGGGTAATATTCATGATAAAAATGACCCGATTACCCAGATAATTATGAATGAGCGGGTCGGGGTGCTTAAAGATGAATTCGGAACCAAGCCCCAGGCCTTTTATATCGGCCTTGCCCAGGAGGTGCGTTAGTCATGGTCGGACAAATCGCGCAACACGCAATGGAAGTGCACGGGGAAGCATGGACAGTTAAAGAGCTGTTCACTTTACCGAATGAATACATTTACTGGTCGATACAAATCGTCATGTATCCGTTTATGACCGGCCTCGTCGCAGGAGCTTTCGTACTCTCCTCCCTCTACCACGTTTTCGGCGTTGAGAAGTTGAAAGAAATTGCCCGGTTTTCTCTGGTGTTTTCTTTTGCTCTGCTACCGGTCGCCATGATGCCGCTGACACTCCATCTCCAGCAGCCTTTCCGGGGTATCAATGTTCTGATGACGCCGCATTTTACCTCGGCAATATCTGCATTCGGCATCGTGTTCCTTACCTACGCGTCTATTGTTGCAAGCGAAATATGGCTGGTATACCGCAAATATTTCGTTCAAACAGCACAGGGGCTGATGGCTATGCAGAGTCGCAGCATGGTTGACAGCTTTCGGATGATGGTTTTCCAGGTACTGACACTGGGCGCGTGGGATATCAGCCCGGAAGCGGTAGAAAAAGACCATAAAGCGTGCAAGATTATGGCTGGTATCGGCATTCCCGTCGCCTGTTTTCTGCATGGCTACGCCGGCTTCATCTTTGGTTCTGTCAAGGCCAACGCTCTCTGGATGACCCCGCTGATGCCGGTTATTTTCATCTGTTCCGCAGTCGTATCCGGAGTTGCACTCTGTATTCTCACTTATGTGATCGTGCAGGAAATTCGCAAATATATGGCCAGAAGTAAAATAGCCCGTTGGTCAAAAGATTCTGATGCGCCAGGGGAAGAGGAACTTGAAGCCAGCAAGCATACGGAAGTCATGATCTCTTCCAACTATCTGCTCTATTTCATGATTGCCGCAATGACCCTTGAAATTCTGGACCTGATTTTCCGTGGCTACACTCAGGTCAAATCATGGGACATCCTGCGTGAAGTTATTATGGAGCGCGACTTCGTCAAGATATTCATCATGCAGTACACTATTGGCAATCTGGTCCCTTTTATCATCATGATACTACCGGGACGCACGGTACGGCGGACGACCATTGCCACCATGCTGGTACTGTTTGGCGTGTTCATGATGCGTTACAACGTAGTTATCGGTGGGCAGGCTTTCTCACTGAGTTTTGCAGGCTTCATGGACTATCATCTGCCCATCATCCCGCACAACCTGGAGACATTCAAGGAAGGGCTCATGGGTGCCCTTACGGTTGCTGCGACACCTTTCGTGTTGTTTTATTTCATCAACAAGTTCATACCCGCCTTCCTCAAAGAGGAATCGCCGCACTGAAGACTTTTCTTGCTGACCAGACACGAGGTCACCTGGACAATGTGCTTAGAACCTCATAGTCACTGTTTGAATTGCAGGCCGGCCGTCAAAAGCCGGCCTGTTCTTTTTGCGTCAACCTCGCTGAATCTTGACTTTAGCCACTCCATTTGCTAGCTTCTCAAAACAGTGACTCACCAATATCGCTCGCACCGGAGACCCGCATCATGCACAAAAAACTGTTTATTCCCGGACCAGTTGAAGTCCACCCCGATATATTAAAAGCCATGGCTTCACCAATGATCGGCCACCGGATGAAGGAATATGGCGAGCTTCATGGCCGGGTGACAACAGGTCTCAAAAAACTGATGTTCACAGATGATCGTGTGTTCTTGGCAACATCCAGTGCCTTCGGCGTCATGGAAGGGGCGATTCGTAATCTTGTCGGTAAACGGTGTGCCAATTTCTGCAACGGCGCTTTTTCTGATAAATGGCACGACGTCACACTACGGTGCGGCAAACAGGCAGATGCAATCCGCTTTGACTGGGGAACACCGGTTACCCCTGAGGCGGTTGAGAAAACACTTGCCACCGGAAAGTATGATTGTATGACCATGATCCACAATGAAACGTCAACAGGAGTGATGTCACCCCTGCCGGAGATCGCTGAGGTCATGCGCAAATTCCCGGAAGTCTTGTTTGTAGTCGATACGGTTTCATCGATGAGTGCTCTCAAGATCCCTGTACAGGAACTTGGAATCGACAGTTGTATATTCGGCGTGCAGAAAGCGTTTGCCCTGCCACCGGGACTGGCTGTCTTTACTGCCAGTGAAAAGGCGCTTCAGCGGGCGGCATCCATAGAAGGACGTGGTTATTATTTTGATTTTATTGAATTTGCCGCCAACGATGACAAGAACAACACCCCCTCAACCCCCTGTATTTCTCTGATTTATGCGCTTGATTGCCAGCTGCAGCGAATGTTTGCGGAAGGGTTGGAGAACCGCTGGCTACGCCATGACAATCTGGCTCGTTATGTGCGAAGTTGGCTGACAGACCGCGGTTTTGAATCGTTTCCGGCAGCAGCATACCGCTCGCAGACATTGACATGCAGTCGCAACAGTCGCGGGATTGACCTTGGCTCTTTGAAAAAAAATCTCAGTGAAGCCGGCTTTGCCTTTGATGACGGTTATGGCAAAATAAAGGGCGAAACCTTTCGCATCGCCCACATGGGTGACATGACTCAAGCCGATCTTGATGAGCTTTTTAGCGCAATAACAGCAATTTTACCGGAGTTGTCGTAGTCGATCAGGGGATATACCGCGAAGCGGGGGAAAGGTAAGGCGGGCATGATAGCCCGCCCCGGGTTCTGTTACTCTTGTTCGAAGACATCCTTGCCAGCTCCGCAGAGTGGGCAGCACCAGTCTTCTGGAAGTGCTTCAAATGAGGTTCCTGGCTCAATGCCACGATCTGGATCGCCAACGGTGGGGTCATAAACATACTGACAAATTGTACAGATCCAACGTTCCATAGTGTGTAACTCCTTGTATTTAAATTACGTCCAGCGAATACACTGGACGGGGCAGCCATTAATAGCGCTCTGGATTTCAGCTTCTGGAGCTCCGGCAGGATCAAAACATTCAGATTTACCGGTGCTGTCAAATCTGAATACGGCGGGGCTGGTTGAAATACACAAGCCGCAACTTATGCAGTTTTCTGTTTCTACCATCGCTATTTTCATCAGTTTCTCCAGAGTAGTTCGAGTACAGGCGTTTTGAGTGTAGCATTTCCAGCGTGGATGTCAATAAGCAGTGGCCAGTTCAATTTACCAGACAACCATGCATAAAAATGTATTGCATGGAATGAGAGAGAAAGATGATATTTGAATCACTTGCCGTAGGACCGCTAGAAGTAAACTGTTATATTGTTGCATGCGAAAGTAGCCGCGAAGGTATAGTTGTCGACCCTGGAGGTGATGTAGATCAGATTTCTGCACTGGCTGAACTGCACAATCTGAAGATACATACCATCATTAATACGCATGGTCATTTTGATCATCTGGGGGGGAACAAGCAGGCTTTGAAACTATTCAATGCCCGGCTTCTTATTCACCAGGCTGATGCACCCATGCTGAGCATGTCCGCCGAGGTCGCCCGTAAATACGGCTTGCACGGCGAGAACTCCCCCGAAGCGGATGACTATCTGGTAGATGGCATGAATATTGACTTTGGTACGTGCCGCCTCAAAGTGTTCCATACACCCGGCCACACTCAAGGTGGCTGCTGCCTTTATTTTGAAAAAGAGCAGAAAGTGATC
>CAIRND010000219.1 GCA_903879825.1 uncultured Geobacteraceae bacterium | reverse complement strand
CTCAACTATCCTCTCCCCCCAACCGCTTGGATGTTTAATAACAACACGCCCTCCAGCGCCTATTTTTTCTGCAAGTTTTGCTAGCTTTTCGGCGTGATCGGTTGGCCAATTATATTTTATAGCAAGACTTCGCACTTCACTATAATTTAAGGGGATGCCCTCTTTGTCGCCGCGATTTTTAGTTAATGTCGCCAAAACCGGCTTTAAAACACTACAAGCCGCCATCGGTTAATTGTGGGTGTGACCGCCAGTAAACTATGCGATTTTTGCGAGCGGCGGTCAACTGCTTTTTTCTTTGCTTTAAAATCACGTCTGCCTGTCCGGTATGTTTTTGTTCCGGCGTCACATAGCTGATACCTGAATGATAATGATCTTTGTTGTACCAGCCAAAATACTTCACAAAATATCCTTGAACCACGGCGCCCTCATCAGCGGGGAACCATCCCGGATATACCGGGCTTCTTTTTGTCGTGCTGAATAGCGCCTCAATAAAGGGATTATCATCGGGGGTACTTGGCCGTGCAAATGTCTGATGCATCCCTAAATCCACAAACATCTGCTGTACGGGTTTTGCCTTCATCTGCTTTCCATTATCATTAACCACCACTGGCCGCTGATTCTCCGGCACATCCAAAAGGCCCTCTGCTATGATCGCATCATCTATAAGCTCCTGTGCCTGCTCCATGGCAAGGGTGTTACTCACCCGCCAGGCAACCACCTTTCTTGACCACTCATCAAGCATCACATACAAATACCAGAATACACGCCGCACATCCGTCTTTAAATAACTGATATCCCAGCACCAGCACTGATTGGGCCCCGTCAACTGCTCTGGCCGGTTCGGCTTTTGTAAAGCCCCCTGCCTGCGGATATCCCGTCTGTCCTGCAAAAGCCCTTCCTGCAGCAAAACCGTACGCACACTTGATGCAGAAAGATAAAACAACCCCGCTTCTGCTGCCTTTATGGACAGTACCATCAGGGAATAGTCAACGGTATCTTCTCTGTCGGCATATTCTTTAACCGCTGTCCGCTCAAATGGTAGTAACGCATGGGATGCCTGTCGAGGCCCCGGCTTGTCATATGCCATGGCTCCCGTTGCACTGATACGTGACTCCCATCGTTCTATACGCCTCAGGCTGATCTGGAGAACCTCACAGCTCTGGTGTCTGCCAATACCGCTTCGCTTGGCCATGGTTACCACTGCAAGCACTTCCTGTTTGAGTTCAAGGCTCAGTCTTTCCCGGGGGAATGCCCCGACTATTCCAAATTCACTTTTTTTTTGAGCGTCGTGAACAATACCGACATTTCCGCAAGCGCCTTCTCCTTTGTCTCAAGTTCTATGCGCAGCCTCTCAAATTCGGCTGCCGGCACCGTCTCTTCTTTCCTGCGGCCAGGCCGACTTTGTCGCAATCGCTCCAGCGCTCCTTCCTGCACAGCTTTCTTGATTGTCTGCAGGTCGGAAGAATACATCCCGTTTTTACGCAGTATCTCTCCTATCTTGGACCCCGACTGCTGACACTCCTGATAAATCCGCCACTTCTCTTCGGCTGTTAATCGCCGCTTCTGCTTGCTGCCGTTGCTCTGATCCATTTCTGCCTCCAAGGTTATGACGACGGCCTACGGCCATGCTCTCCGGGAAAACTTCGTTTCGCTACGCTTCACTCCGTTTTCCCGGAGCCGCATTGCTATAACCTTGTAGTGTTTTTCTGTCCAGATTTTACGACATCAATTCAAAATTGCGGGGGTTTCTATCATCTCGTTAGATTCATTCGTAGCGATTGCCAGCTAAACATTTTCGGCGAGATGTTTTCTGCTCCACCTGAGACCCAATATGAATACGTTGTGGCTACTGTCGATGTCAAAGAGCAAAAGCTAAAACTTTTTCTGGATAAGATACAGATTGAAGAATACAAGTATCAACTAAGAAAATAATTATGCGGGCCACGACATCATGGAATGCATAGCTCTAATGCTTTGAGTAAACGATGTCGTGACCATTTTTTGAGTCAACGATGTCCTGAACGTTATCACCTAGTATTATACCAGCCCAAATACCCCTTGAAGTACTGTTGCACCACTGTGCCATCATTGGCGGGAAACCAGCCCGGATATTTTGGGCTTCTTTTTGCCGTGCTGAATAACGCCTCAACAAAGGGATTATCATCGGGGGTACTTGGCCGTGCGAATGTCTGATGCATCCCTAAATCAACAAACATCTGCCGTACGGGTTTTGCCTTCAT
>CAIRND010000218.1 GCA_903879825.1 uncultured Geobacteraceae bacterium | reverse complement strand
TGCCGTTTCGGTTCTCAGTATCCTGTTACCGAGTGAAACTGGCTGAAAACCGAGCTGAGAAAAATGCCGAACCTCAAGTGGATCAAATCCGCCTTCAGGGCCTATAGCAACTATAACTGACGTCGGCTTTCCTCCAACAGAGAGCACGTTTTTCAGAGAGAGTTCCCGTTCACCCTCCCAAAGAATAAGCCGAAGTTCATGTCCGGTTTCATGCGCGGCTTCAACAGCGCTCAGACGCCAGCTCACCTCGGGAATGTCAGATCGACCGCACTGTCGCGCTGCTTCAGACGTTATTCGATTCCACCTTTCAAGCTTGCTGGCCTGTTGATCATCGCGTATTTTAGCAACGGAGCGACGACCGCCAAAAAGCAGAAAGTTGTGGGCGCCTAACTCGGTTCCTTTTTGAAGAATCAGGTCTATTTTATCACCTTTAGGCAGAGCCTGGCAGATGGTGATGCGTGGTGCAGTGGAGTCACTCTCTACGGCTGAGCAGGAAGATGATATTTTTACCGCCACCCACTCCTTCGCAACCTGGTTAATCGTGCCAAAATGCACCATGCCCTTCTCATCCGCCAATTGAACGGAATCACCGGTACCAAGACGCAGGACACGAACCATGTGGTTGTAGGTATCGCCATCAAAAGAAGCATAGCCATCGCAAATGGCACGGGAGCTAATCATAAAGCGGCGGGCACTCATAATCAGACCTCATTCCGGTATAACATGGCAACCCACTCGCCAGCACACGCTGTTGATATATATTTGAGTGGTTGAGAGGCAAATCCCTGTCGAACCAGCCATTCTTTTTCTGCGAGAATTCCAGAGAGAATTAACGAGGCGCCCGGCTGTAACCGTTTGGTAAGATGCGGTGCAAGACGAACCAATTCTTCTGCGAGAATATTTGCCAGTATTATATCAAAGCATTCGGTAAGTGATTCAAGTGGAGTTATGCCACATTCTATTTGGTCAGAAAGCTGGTTAAGTTGAAGATTCTCACGAGCCACCACAACCGCATCTGGATCGATATCAAGAGCAAGTATCCGTCCAGCACCAAGCATACTCGCGGCCATCGCAAGAATTCCGGAACCGGTACCCAAATCAAGTAAAGAAGGCACCGACATCAGAGGTGCACTTTCCATTACTTGTTCTAACATTTCCAAACAGAGCCGCGTTGTTTCATGCCCGCCGGTACCAAATGCCATCCCTGGGTCAATTCGCAGTACAAGATCACCAGGTAATGGTTCAATTTCCTCCCATGTTGGGACGATTAAAAGATGTTTTCCAACACGGAGCGGCTTAAAATGTACCTTCCAGCTACTACTCCAATCTTCAGAATGCACAGCGGAGAGAGTAGGAGTGCCAAAACGTAATGTAGGGTTTCGCAAGGAGAGTTCTGAAATGAATGAATTGATTTTCCCCATATTACATGTGGGGTCTGCTTCCGCAGGCACATAAGCTTTTACTATCACTCGCTCTGAAACAGGAATTTCAGATACAGAGAAGGCGTCTACGCTCAGATTATCCACACAAACACCACTACCGGTCAGATTTGTTAAGAACTCAGCTACGACATCAGCAGTTTCTTCAGGGATATCGCACGCGATTTCGAGCCAAGAATTGGTCATATGTTTACCTGTGATTAAGAGAGTGTCTATCCGGACGAAAAGTACCAGAAGTGTGAGTAAGTAACAACAGAAAACGGTATTATTTTGAGTGGTTTTAAACGCACAAACCCCCGTCAGAGAAACTCTGACGGGGGTTTGTATTTTAAAATTCCCGGCGGCGACCTACTTTCCCACACAGCTACCCGTGCAGTATCATCGGCCCTGAGGGGCTTAACTTCCGTG
>CAIRND010000217.1 GCA_903879825.1 uncultured Geobacteraceae bacterium | reverse complement strand
TGATAATAACGACTGTCGGCTCTTCATTGCGGAACTCCTCGATCAGGGAGACGGCTGCGGCAATGTCGAGCATGTTGTTGTAGGAGAGTTCCTTGCCATGCAGTTTCTCAAAAAAGTCTTCAAATGAGCGGGTTCCGTTCTCATCGGTCAGGCGGTAGAGCCCTGCACTTTGATGAGGATTCTCACCGTAACGCATATCGAGCTCACGTTCAAGGCTGACCGTCATTCTGGTTGCCGCCTCAGACTGCGCTCCTCCGACAGCTCCTGCCAGATAAGAGGCAATGGCACGGTCATAACGGGAGGTGAGTTCAAACACCTTCAAGGCAAGCAAAAGACGGGTGGCCCTTTTGGTCGCGCAGTTATTCTCCCGCATCTCCTGCAGCACAAGCGCATAATCGGCACTGTCGGTAACAACCGTTACCGACTCATTATTCTTGGCCGCACTCCGAAGCATCGAAGGGCCACCGATATCAATATTCTCAATAGCATCCTCAAACGTCACATCCTGTTTGGCTACGGTTGCCTCGAATGGGTAGAGGTTCACCACAACCATATCAATAAAGCTGATACCATTCTCTGCCGCCTGCTTCACATGGTCAGCATTCTCTCTGACGGCAAGCAGTCCACCATGTATTTTGGGGTGGAGCGTTTTAACCCTTCCATCCATAATTTCCGGAAACCCGGTGATAGTTGAAATGGAGGCTGCGCTGACACCTGCATCCTGAAGTGACTTCAGGGTGCCACCTGTTGAAAAAATATCAACGCCGAGGAGCGAAAGCTCCCGACAGAAATCCACAATACCGGTTTTATCAGATACAGAGACCAGCGCCCGCTTGATGACAGGATCAGACATGTGCAGAAATTTAATTTATGGTTGTGTGGCTGTGCATGAAGGCGAAATGTAAGAAATATTAATCAATTCTTTGAGACGCTCCAAACCAATAGCACAGCCATCAACAACCAAATGCATTCCAAACCTTAAACCATTTTACACCTTCCAAGAATCTTTTGCTGCCCCCCCACTTTATTTCTTAATCAAAATCAGGTTACCTTTCGCATCAATTACCATGCACCATTATTATTCATGCGTCAACGAGTGCATAAACCTTTGCCTCCCAAGGAAAAACAGGTTCGAGTGCCACCCGATCATAAGCAACATCTCGTTCTTGAGTAATTTCCCGCCACCTCTTTCCCTGTGGTGTCTCGGGCCAGTTTGCTACCCGATACTCTGCATTTCCACCAAGCGCATTGTCGGTAATAAAGTCGGAGAAATTCGCAACGACCACCACCTGCTTGTCACTTCCCGACTGACCACGCCGCCAACAGATTACTCGTTTGCCATTATTGAAATCGACGTGGATGAACTCGGTATCGTTCACTGCCAAAGCATCATAGCTCGTGCGGAATTTCACCAGGAGGGCAACATAGTCAAAGATGCGCCGACGGAAAGGTTGGCTTAATCGCTCGAAATTCACCGCATCACGCTGTTTTGGTGGGTGACTGACACTGAGATCATGCTGATCGGCAAACTCGTCTCCAGCAAAAATCATCGGAATACCAACAGCGGTCAGCAGGCAGACGAACGCAAGCTTGATGCGCTCTTCGGTACAGGTAATGCCGTTATTTTGCAGAAAATCGAAAAGCCGTTCGTTTCCAAAACCCTCCACATCGTGCGAACCGACATAGTTCACGGCTTCTGCACCATCACGAAAGCCAAGATTACGGCAATCAATCATTTTGCGTACTGTCCACTCAAAGCTGGACTCTTTTTCGCTGTTCTGACCAAGAATCGCTGAACGTAACAAGCGCTTGAATTCTTCGTTCCACAATCCGTCAAGACGTTTCTGTGTCAAGAGTTCCAATGGTACCGACAGCTCTTCTCCCACAACAATAAATCGATCTGGGGTCCCATTTGCAGCGCTCCATGTTTGCCGTGCCAGTTCTTTGAATTCCTGCACAAAATCCCAGTTCGCAACGTTGTTGACGCTATCCATTCGGATACCATCCACAGCGAAGTCGGCCATCCAACGGAGCAAATAGGCTTTCATAAATTGCCGCGCAGGGCAGAACAATCCTGTCGTTCCACTGACAGGATCAAAGCTCTCAATAGCGTGTCCATAACGCCATAGTTTGCCGCCAAAATCCGTTCGTCGACCTTGTCCTCCAGACTGGTTTGCATCAGGATCATTCGGATGCGCACCTGCATCGAGATGAAAATCAGGAAAATTAACATTTTCCATTGCAGCACGCGTGCCAAAGGCCATAACGACGTCGATGATGAAGCGAATACCCCGTTCGTGGCAAAGGTTGACGAGATTGACGAGGTCAGTATTTGATGTGGGTGAGGAATGACCCGCCGGAAAACCCAGGTCGTGATCTGGAGCAAAGTAGTTGCTGGTTGCATAACCCCATTCGCGGTTCACGAAACTGTCAGCGAGAGGAAGCAATTCGAGAGCGTTGACACCAAGTTCTTCGAGGTGGCTTCGTCCACTCTGCAGTGCTTTGATACCAGCAAAGTTTGCACCTTCGGCGCTCTCATCCACAAGCGCGATAACGTCACGGAATGTGCCCACACCAACTTCAGGATCGTTTTGGATATTCGTCCGAGCCCACGAGGTGGGGAGCTCGTAAATGACCATTCGGTTGTTCGGTGCCGCCCTGTTGGCCGCGAGAGCCTGTGCAGGCATGAATGTTTCACCTCCGGGATCGCACGTCACAAGATGACCGTTTTGAAATTTTACCACCGCAGCCGGATCTTGGTCATCCACAATGTGCGGTGCAGGTAATTGCTGTGCCAACAACCGCCAATCCACCGTAAAGGCCGCAGGATCAGTACAGTAAATCCGACTCCCATCACGAGTCGGACTACTGTCAGATACTTCAAACCAATAATGATAGACTTGTCCATTGCGGAGTTTGCATTTTGCTGCATCAATGCTCCACAGATCAGGATGAGCTGTGTGTTGCTTGAGTTTGAATTTTTTGACCTTTACCAACCTTGTGGGGTTGCCTGGCTCAAACAGTCCAATCACCAGCTTCGGTACTGAAGTGATGTGATTCGGACTCCACAGCACGAATGCTGATTTCTTGAGTTCGAAAAGATTAGCCATAAATATTATATAGGTTAATATGTTTCAATAAATCTTGGTAATCGCAAAAAAACTTGGCT
>CAIRND010000216.1 GCA_903879825.1 uncultured Geobacteraceae bacterium | reverse complement strand
CCAAAGACCACACTATCAACACGGCCAGAGTCGTGTAAATGGAACAGCATTCCAAAATCACCAGGATTATCTTCGCTCAACTGCCGTTATCAGGCTTACCAAACACGGAGGGCACGTCGATGATCTGAGAATTTTGCTCTTTCACAGTTCCTAAAATGGAGCAGGAGAAAATCATCACAAAATGCCCTTCAGGGGCGCGGAATGTGAGGTGCATGAGCGTTGAGATCAGCAATTTTATTCATGCCAGGTACAGAGTCTATCGGGACAATACGAAACTATGTCATTTCACTAGGGAAATCCAATCACTTAGGCGGTGACACGACGAAAAAGACGCTTTTGCAAAAATTAGGCGGGTAAAATATTTTATGGTTTTCCAAAAAACCGGGTCTAACCAGGGTCACAGGTCAAAGAACAAAATTACTTAACATCGAAATTCGCTGAAATGTTCGGCAGCCCCAACTGGTTTCGAACCGGTGTCTCCGCCGTGAGAGATAGGACCGGCCTATGGTAATATCCGCCGGTTAATCGCATTTACCGAAAGCTAGGGCCCTCAGTGTCCTTCAAGATAACTCAATAATACTAGAACTGGTTCAAAATTTGGTATGCCATTCTTCGAGTTACACAAAAAAAACCCAATAACTTAAGAGGATTATTGGGGGATAATGACTATGCGACGTGGCATTGTCACTGAAACTGGTTTTTTATTTACGAATCAGATCTAGCCGGCTATCATAAGACACCGCGAAATTTGAGATACTAAAGCTGCCTTAGAAAATTACTGTCCCGTTTACCTCAACATACCTTTGCTTAGGTAGCATGCCACTGGTTATTTCGCTTAGACCAGTAGGTTTATTGCCAAGTCAAGGTAACAAGTCCTGGGCACCATTTCGGATCCACCGCCGGCCCAGCATTACTATTGCGCAGCCTGATCTTTGTATAATTGGTTCCAAGGATGGTGTTGGCACCAAAAAATTTTTCCGTACTTCCACTTTTAGTGATGATGACAGAAAATTCGTTTGCTGTAAACCATACCCAGCTAGTTGTAGCCGGTGCGTCCGTAATTAGTTGGAAACCTCCACCTTCACCCCCAACCGAACCCTGAAACGCGATTGTGAGAGTGGTGTATTGACTAGTGTCTGCCTTCGGTACAACGACACTCAAATCATAATCGTGGATGTCACTAGGCACCAAACAACTGTAGCCGCTAGTGTCAGCGGTCGTGTAACCGTGAAAACTGGGGGAGCTAACAGCCGCCGCAGCCGCTAAAGCGGCCCTTCCAGGCGCATACTGCTGGTTAAAATCCCTTTTTACTGTCTGTGCAAGCATTCTTCTTAAATTTCTAGGACTCTTGAATACAGGTTCCGGCGCAGTAAAGGGACTCTCGCCCTTGATGATGTTCTCCATCTGGAATCCTATATTTACGAATGCGCCTACATTGTTCCAGGAACCATTGATTCTGTCATTCCCATATTCATAGCGGAGCATGAACATGCCATTCTTGGTGGTCAGATCAGCGCCGGTCCTGTAGCCAGAGACGGTGTTTCCGGTGTCAAACTGGTATCCGGCGGCCTTCAGGCGTAAATCATACTCCGAGTTAAACAGGGCATGAGAATATCCGGCTTCTATATCGTAACTGCCACCCTGGTTCCTGAATGCGTTAATGATGTCTGTGCTGGAAAAGATATTCCCGTACCAGTTGGCGTTCAGGTCAAAAGCGTCATTTGCTCCAACATTTGCCGCCATCTCAAGACCAGCGCCACCAGAAGAATACCAGTCATTAAAGAGTCTGGAAGTGTCGTAAAAGCCATTGATTCCAATCAGGAGCTTGTCTGACAGAATCTTTCGGTAACCACCGCCAACTGATAAATCAACCCTGTTACTAGCGCCACCTGCTGGTTTGTTGCTGAAATTCCAGTAGTTGCCATGGGCTTCGCCAAAAACCACCGCGTTACTCCCAATATTTACAGGAAGCAGGTAATCGGCGTTTAGCTGCCCACTTCGAACTTTATCCCCGAAGAAATACTGGAAGCCCAACTGAAGGTTCGGGATTTTAGGCATGTAGTCACCAAGCATACCGCTAGAAAAGGGAATGACATCGGATTGACCGGTTATGCCACTGGATACAGGCGATGCGGAAGGTGGCCGTGATATAGGGGAGAGGCTCTGAGCCTGACCTGTATTATAAAAACCAAACAAGAACACCATTATGGCTATAAGGACAAACGCCCTGCGTATGCCTGATGACCCCATTACACCCTCCAAGGTTAAAACAGTTGACCCGGATTAACCCTATGCTCTGATTAGCTAAAAAGCAGAATGTATCCAGGCCGATTGTATAAATAAAAATGTGTGGTCAAGCTACTAGGCTGTCAAAGAAATGTCAAATAGATTATGTCCTGAAAAGGTACCCCTTGTATGCTGGGCAATTTGGATGGGCGGATATTTTTTTCTCGCGATTTATGGAGAGATGGATTAGAGGATTGAGCCATGTTGATGGTCCTCAAAGGGTGTGAGGTCTGTAACGATGGCTCTAAATAACTGTCCTCTATGTTTGGACAAGCAGCGCCGAATAGACGAACTTGAAGACGAGGTCAAAAGTCTAATGGCTGTTTTGGGTAGAGAACAGCGCAAGATGGAGGATGGTTTTTTGGGTTCATCTACACCTTCATCAAAAAGACCTTCCCAAAAAGCCACCGACAAGAAAGAGGAAAAAAAACCAAAGGGCGCTCGTCCAGGCCACAAGGGACATGGTCGAAATGTACATGGAGATGGGGCGGAAGATCGTACGGAAGACATTTTTCCTGTGTCCGAAATATGCCCTGAATGCGGCAAGTTACTAATGAAGAAAGGAATAGAGCGCAGGAGCGTCGTGGACATTGCCTTGGTCAAACCGGAAAAGATTTCTTTCAATCTTCACAAAAGGTATTGCCCTGACTGTCGCAAGAGT
>CAIRND010000215.1 GCA_903879825.1 uncultured Geobacteraceae bacterium | reverse complement strand
GTCACCAAAGCGGGCCGCCAACTGACCTATCTGCGCGTGCAGAGTGAATTCCGCTATTATCGGGCTAATTATGGACGCTGCGCCGTGATGCGCTCTGCCGGTGTGGAGCTGTTCTGGAAGGGTGTTATCAGACTGAAAAATTCTCTCCGTGGCGGCGAGCAGGCGCGGGCCAAACGCGCAGACGCCGCCCAGACGATGGAGCTTATCATGGCAACGCTCAAAAGGGACGGGTACGGCACCGAGCTGGCTGGTGAAGGAATGCCCGCAGCTCCGCCAGGAGCGACGGCTCCGCTCAACACTCCGGTTGACAGTTCCACCACCGGCCTCCCCCGCGAGGCGCTGCAAAATCGCATCATAAATGAGGATCGCCATCTGCGGGCACAGCTGGCACGCGACCTGCGCACCCATTTTGGTGATTGGGGACGGCAGGGTTTCTGGGTGATGCTGGTGTACCGTTTCGGTCGCTGGCGCTACACCATCAACAGCGGACTGGTGCGGAAACCGTTTTCGCTGCTCTACAAGTTTTCCTTCAAGATAGTCCAGATTCTCACCGGCGTGGAACTCCCCTGCGAGGTACCGGTTGGCCGGGGCTTCCGCATTGATCACTTCGGAGACATCATCGTCAGCGGCTTTGCCCGTTTTGGAGACAACTGCATTATCCGCAACGGCGTCACCGTCGGACTGAAACGAGTTGATGAACCGTGTGCGCCACAGATCGGCAACAACGTCAACATCGGTACCGGTGCCAAGGTGCTCGGCAAGATAACCATCGGCAACAATGTTGATATCGGTGCCAACTCGGTCGTGATGATCGACGTCCCTGATGACCATATCGCCGCCGGGATTCCGGCCAAGGTATTCCCGAAGAAAAAACCTGCTGCGGCACCTGAAGGTGACCATGCTGCCTGAACCGCTGCCGCAGATCGATATTGTCATTATCGGCATCAACGTCCAGCACTATCTGGCCGATTGCATTACCTCGATCCGCGCGTGCGATTATCCGCAGGAGTTGCTGAACATAATTTATGTTGATGGCGGATCACGTGACAAGAGTGTCGCCATCGCCTCAGCTGCCGGCATTCAGATCATAGAACTGAGCCATCCGTCGCCGACCCCCGGCAGAGGGCGCAACGCCGGAATGGCCGCAGCAACGGCACCCTACATCCAGTTTCTGGACGCCGATACGCTGATGCAGCGGGATTGGCTGAAAACAGCTCTGGCGCGCTTCGATGACACCATCGTCGCCGTCTGCGGTAAGCGCAGCGAACGACGCCCGGATCTGAATATCTATCACCGCATCGCATCAGTGGAATGGTTCTATGAGCAGGGGCCGTGCCGCTATTTTGGCGGGGATTTTCTGGCAAAGCGCCTGCCACTGGTTGCCGCAGGGGGATTTGACGAACTGCTGGTGGCGGGAGAGGAGCCTGACCTGAGTTGTCGTTTGCGGCAGCAGGGGTGGGTTATCTGGCGGATTGCCGCCGACATGACGCTCCACGATCTTAACATGACCCGCTTCGGGCAGTATTGGCGACGGGCTTTCCGCAGCGGCCATGCCTATGCGGAGGTGGGGATACGCTATCTTAACTCACCGGAAAAACTGTGGCGGCGCGAACTGGTGAGAATATCCCTGTCTGCCGCTCTGCCGCTGTTGCTGATCCTGCTCGGGTTGCTGATGGGGCGACCGGCACTGGCACTGATTGCGGCGTTGGTCATAACCCTGAAACCGCTCACCCGTATTGCGGCCACCATGGGCCGCTGTCACACCGGTTTCAGTGGTGCGCTGGCGTATGCCCTGCACGCCTCTTTTGTTATATATCCCCAGTTTTTCGGGATTGTACGTTATCTGCTGTCACCGCTGCTCGGCCCGGTTGTCAACCGCCGTGCGTAGTGAGGTAAGTCCGGAGAAAAGAACATGACCACACAACAACCGACACAGCAATCCCTGACCGGCCGGAGCCTCAAGGCTGCCGCCTGGTCTGTGCTCGGCCGTGGTGGTTCCGAAGCACTCAAACTGGTCAGCAGTCTCATCCTGACCCGACTGCTTTTCCCGGAAGCGTTCGGCCTGATGGCCACCGGCATTTCGATTATGATCATGGTGCAGCTATTCACCGATACCGGCACCCGGCTGTCTATCATCCAAAATCCGCGCGGCCGCGAACCGGAATTTCTTGATACGGCCTGGATGATTGCTGTTATGCGCGGCATCGGCCTGGGGATAATTCTGGCGTTGATGGCGTGGCCGATGGGACGTTTTTTCGGCAAAACCGAACTGACGCCGCTGATTATGCTCCTGGCCATAACGCCGGTGCTGGCAGGCTGTGAAAACCCCGGCATGGCGCTGGTTATCCGCGATATGAAGGGGCAGAGACAGGTTTTCTATGATCTGATCCCCCAGATCGGCGGCTTTATCTGCACCGTTTCGCTCGCCTTTATTACCCGTTCGGTCTGGTCACTGGCAATCGGCGCGGTCTGTGTCAGCGCCCTGAAGCTGGCGGCATCCTATCTGGTTGATTCCTATCGCCCGCACCTTCGCTGGAACAGCGAGGCGGGACGGGAAATGATCCGTTTCGGTACCTTTATCATTTTAAATTCCCTTATTTCCTGGTCAGCGACCAACCTCGATCGTTTTTTTATCGGTAAAATGATCAACATGGAAACGCTGGGAATCTTTTCGATCGGCCTGAATATCGGCGCAGCACTGGAAACCTTTTGTATCCAGATTCTCGGCAACTCCTTTTTTCCGGCGATCAGCACTGTCGCGGGGGATTTAAAGCGCAGCGTCAGAGTGTTCAGCAAGGCAAGCAGCACCATTATGGCGCTGGCGGCACCGCTATTGGTGACACTGGCCCTGTTCAGCAATGAAGTCATGAGTATGCTGTACGATACGCGCTATGCCGGTAGCGGCGCGGTGTTGTTCTGGATCAGCCTGCGTGGCATGCCGCACATCATCTCTATAATCGAGTGTTCGACCCTGTTTGCCTTCGGGCTTCCCCGGCTTGAAACCATTGCCATGGGAGCGCGTCTGGTGGCGCTGGTGGTGTTGCTGCCGCTGGGTATTATGCATTCGGGGATAAAAGGGGCACTGCTGGTTTTACTGGCGATCAGCCTGATTCCACCAGTTATCGAAGCGATCGGTCTTAAACGTGCGCTCGGCTTTCCTGTCCTGCCGCTGGTCATCCCCTGGCTGCAGGCGGTGATTGTCAGCGGAGTCGCTTTTGCCGCCCATGCGCTGCTGCGGCCATACCTTGGTGGGGCACGGTGGCAGTCACTGCCGCATCTGGCGGCAACGCTTGCAATAGCGGCGTCAGTGTCGTTGCTTATGTGGCGGCTTGCCATGAAAAACGTGGACGTCGCATACAGTCATATCCAGGGAGCAGAACAATGATCGGCCATGACCAGACAGGTATTCCAGTGGAAAAAATCCTGATAACGGCGGACAGTGAACTGGCCGATCTTATTCCCGATTATCTGGACTGCTGCCGCGAGTATTGCCGTGAAATAAAAATGCTGCAGCTAAACAGTGATTTTGAGGGTATTCGCTCCTGTGCCCACGGCATGAAAGGCTCAGGCGGGTTATACGGTTTTCAAAAGATTACCGAAATCGGCGCCTTGATGGAGATCACCGCGAAAACCGGCAACGGCGAGGGTGTTCTTCAGCATGTGGCGGAACTGGAGTGGTATCTTGCCCGTGTGGAGGTCGTGTATGCCTGAAAAAAATACCACCGAAAGCAGGGTAAAAGATCAGGATCTGCTTGAAACCCTGTACCGGACTTATGCGCACGATGGTCTCCGGCAACGGCTCTATTTTATCCATAAAAAGCTGGCGTGGCGGACGGTTATCGGTGGGGCGGAGCTGGTTAAACGGGCGCTGGATATTTTTGCCTCCGGCCTGCTGATACTCCTGCTGCTGCCGCTTTTTATACTGGTCGCACTGGCAATCAGAATCGAATCACCCGGCCCTCCGTTCTTTTCACAGATGCGTGTCGGGCGCTGGGGTAAGCCGTTTAAAATGTATAAATTCCGGTCGATGGTCACCAATGCCGAGGCGTTGCTCAATTCCCTGAAACAGCACAATGAATCTGGCGCGGGGGTTATTTTCAAGATGAAAAAGGATCCGCGCATCACCAGAATCGGGGCGTTTATCCGCAAAGCATCCATTGATGAACTGCCGCAGCTGTGGAACGTGTTCAGGGGTGACATGTCGCTGGTGGGGCCGCGTCCCGCCATTCCCGGCGAAGTGGCTGAATACACGCTCGATGATCGTCGCCGCCTGGATGCGGTCCCCGGCATCACCTGCATCTGGCAGGTAAGCGGACGCAGCAACATCGATTTTGCCGGCCAGGTACGTCTGGATACCCGCTACATCGAAAGCCGCTCCTTCTGGTTTGATATTGTCCTGCTGCTTAAAACTATTCCGGCGGTACTGTTCGGAAAGGGAGCGTACTGACATGCAGCGGAACAGCGTCATCATCCTTGGAGTGCCGATCGACAGCCTCACCCTGCCCCAGGCTCTTGATGAAATTGTCGCACTGGTTTCGGAATCGCTCCAGGATGGCATTCCAAAACTGGTAGCAACCGTCAATGTGGATTTTATCGTCCATACCCTGGGAAAACACCTGTCTGACATTCGCCACACTGAACTGCTGGACATTCTGCGCCGGGCCGATCTGGTAACGGCTGATGGTATGCCGATTGTCTGGCTGTCCCGGATGCTGGGCAATCCG
>CAIRND010000214.1 GCA_903879825.1 uncultured Geobacteraceae bacterium | reverse complement strand
GCCATCTCCGAGCGACGCGCTGACCTGTACGTTTAGGCCGGATTCCAGGAGCAATTTTTTCCCCTCTTCCACATGGCTGCCATCCATGCGCACCACAATCGGCAGGATACAGCTGACCGCTCCGGCCGCTTCAATGATACCCTGGGCAATAACGTCACAGCGCATTATCCCGCCAAAAATGTTGACGAAAATACCCCGTACATCACAATCCTGCAGGATAATTCTGAATGCTTCCGCGACCTTCTCACGAGTTGCCCCACCCCCTACATCCAGGAAATTGGCCGGCTCGCCGCCACACTCTTTCAGGACATCAAGCGTTGCCATCGCCAACCCGGCGCCGTTGACCAGACAGCCAATGGTGCCGGATAATTTGATATAGGCCAGGTCATACTTGGCGGCATTAATTTCCAGCGGGTCAAGCTGAGAGTAATCAACCATGTCGGGGTATTCGCGATGACGGTAGACAGCATTGTCGTCAAAAGTGATCTTGGCATCCATGGCCATCAGCCAGCCGGCTTTGGTCACCACAAGCGGGTTGATTTCTATCAGGGCACAATCTTTCTCCAGGCACGCGCGGTATAAATTAAGAATCAACTCAACACAGTCCTCACATATAGTGCCGGTCAAGCCAAGCGCCAGAGCAATTTTTCGGGCCTGATACGGGCGTAGGCCGGTAAAAGGATCTACCGTGTGAGTCAGGATTTTTTCCGGACTTTTACTGGCCACCTCTTCGATGTCCATCCCCCCTTCGGCTGAGGCGATGAGAATGTAGCGGGAACTTTCGCGGTCGAGCGTTATGGAAAGATAAAACTCGCGGGCGATCTCGACCGCTTCTTCCACCAGAATGCGGCGCACCTTCAACCCGTGGGGGCCGGTCTGTTTTGTCACCAGTGTCCGCCCGAACAGATCCTTGCCGTACTCCTGAGCTTCCTCCGGGTGATGGATCAGTCTGACGCCACCAGCTTTACCGCGACCGCCGGCATAAATCTGGGCTTTAACGACGCAGCGTCCCCCCATCATTTTGGCGGCACGTTCTACCTGATCAGAAGTAAGCGCCACGCGCCCCCGTGGAATCGGGATGCCGTAACTGCTGAGGATTTCCTTGGCCTGATACTCATGAATATTCATGGTGAGTACTCCCCCGGATAGTTTACCGAAAGTATAGCAGGGAAGATAAAATGTGCAATCGGGTGGGGAAATAGTGTGTGTCGATGGATATGGTGCGGAGTTGTACTACTGTGAAGCAGCTTTCAGCTTTACCATTTCGGCGTCAGATACACGCAGGTAGGCAGGCAGCAATTGCCGTGGTTCCAGCAATGCATCACGCCGGACGGCATCAGCCACCAACATTATTCCATGAGCGGCGCGCGGGGAGTGAAGAGGGAATGGTGCGAAAATCGCCCGGTCGCCACATCGTTCGGCAATCAGATCGTGATAGCGCTGTGCGCCTTCACCGGCAAAAATGACCGGAAGATCGGTACAGGCGGCAATCTGGTCAAGAAACGCAGCAGGGGGAAGTACGCAATCAGTGATGCGGGCAAGCGGGAGAGGAGAGGAACAGTCGTATAATGCGGCATATACCTCGCTTTTACGGGCATCAAGCAGCGGGCACACCAGCAGAGACGAGAGAGAAAAATTCATGGCAAGCATGGCGAGTGAGGAAAAACCTGCACATGGTTTGCCGGTGGCCAGTGCCAATCCCTGTATGGTTGCTACTCCGCCACGGACACCGGTGAACGAGCCTGGTCCGATGGAGGAGGCGAAAATATCAATATCGGTGATTTTTAAATCCGCACAAGTCAGAAGTCGCTCTATCTCAGGCATCAGACGGGCCGAAAGTGTCCGGTTAGTGTTGACCAGGGATTCGGCTACGATCTGATTATCAACAGCAATAGCAATGCTTGCGAATGGTGTGGAGGTGTCTATGGCAAGGATATTCATTGGGGCTAATCCAACCGCTGGCGATAAGCGTTCAGCAGTCGTGCATCCTCTGCATACGTTACCGGATAGATGAATGGTACCGGTCGGGGGCTCATATCGCTTGCGACGTTGCGGAAGGTAAACAGGCAGGAATTTGACAGGGATTTGTTGCTGTCTGAACGGCTGAAACGCTCTATATCGGTCTGTACGGTAATTGTTGTTTTACCGGTATAGACCACTCTGGCGGTGAATTTCAGCTGGTCTCCCAGCAGCACCGGCTGGTTGAAGTTGATACGGTTTACCTGGCACGGTACTGCTCGGTCAGGGGCAACCATTTCTGCCGCTAGTGCCGCTAATTCATATGCCTTCCTGATCAGATAGCCGCCGAAAATTGTGGTAGGGACATTTTCCTGTTCCGGGTACGCCTTGCAGGTGGATTCCAGAACCAACTTGCCGGCACGAACTCCGTCGAAGTCGGGTCGCTCCTGCTCTTCATGAAGCTTTTTGAGGTAGAGGTATTCATCAAGGGACGGCATTTCTTCGGCCTTAGCCAAACCTTCCCGGTATTTTTGACGTCGCTGCTCGGCTTTATTGTAACGATTTTTATCGATATCCTCCTGGTACTGGAGAGGGGGGAGAACCAGGCTCTTTGCGGCACCGCAGTCGGTTGAACGTGCCACCATGGTAAAATAGCAGCTTGCCAGATGGCTGGAACCGGCTCCCAGGCACTCAATCCGGATGCCAACTTCCACGGACGATTTTCCCACATGGTTGATCTGGGCTGAGAAAACCAGGTCGTGCCTGGTGTCGGCCGGGTTTCTGAGGACAATACTGTCAACCGCTGCCGTCACGACCCGCGCGCCGGGATAAAAACGATGAACATAGGCCAGGGCCGTGTTTTCGGCTACTTTGTCAAGTGTTTCCAAAATTTTGCCGAAGCGAATATTACCGACTATTTCGCTGTCTTTTGCAAGGAACCGACGGGCAAGAACCGGGTCGGTAGAAAATGGCAGGACGAACAGATAACGGGTGTCATGCGGAGTTATCGCGTTCTGTTTTTGTTCAGGTGACATAGTGAAATTCCTTACGAGATGCCTCTCAATCTATCCCTGACGGGTGACGAAATACCTGATAATGTCGTTGTAGAAAGCCAAAACCATCAGGCCTAACAGCAGTGCCATCCCGATCTGCTGGGCATATTCACGGACTTTTTGTGGAACTGGTCGGCGGAAGACAAACTCCATGATGTAGAACAGCAGATGTCCACCATCAAGCACCGGCACCGGCAGCAGGTTAAGTACACCCAGGTTGATCGAGAGCAGTGCCATGAACGCCAGGAACGGTGCAATGCCGGCAGAGGCCTGTTCTCCGGCCATCTTGGCAATCATAATCGGACCGCCGACACTGTCCATCGGCACAACCCGCTGCACCATTTTTACCAGCGACATAAACGTCAGGTCTATAACTTTCCAGGTCTGCTCAGTCCCTTTGATAACAGCTTGAAAGGGATTAAAATATTCGGTGACTATATCTCCCGCCGAGGCAACCCCGATGGCATAACCACTTACTTTTTCGCCAAACAGGTTCTTTGAAACCCGTGGTTCAGGGGTAATGGTAAAGGAGATTACCTGTGCTTCACGCTTTATCGTCACGGCAAGCGGCTGACCTTTGCTGGCGGTAACACCTTCAGCAATCTGTTCCCAGCGGTTGATCGGTTTATTGTTGATGGCGGTGATGACATCACCTTTTAGCATGCCGGCTTTTGCCGCAGGTTTGTCTTTGAGAGCCTCACCAATTTTTGTGGTAACTGTCGGGACGCCAATCATGCAGAGCACGATAAAGATCATCCAGGCAAAAAGCAGGTTAAAAACCGGACCGGCAATAACGATAGCTATTCGTGCCAGCACCGGTTTATGAGCGAAGGAGCGGCTCTTCTCTTCCTCTGTCAACTCTCGCATGACAGGTGCGACGGCCTGTTCCAGAGCAGCGCCGTTTTCTTCAGGAGGGTGGTGTGATTCGCCCCCTTCAATAAAACCGCCTTCACCGAACATTTTTACGTAACCGCCAAGCGGGAACGCCGAAAGCAGATATTCCGTCTCACCGATCGTTTTACCGATCAGTTTCGGGCCAAAGCCGAGTGAAAACTTTTCAACACTAACCCCCATCAGCTTGGCTAAAAGGAAATGCCCTAACTCGTGGACAAAGATCAAAATACCTAAAACTATAATTGCATATACAACTGTCATATCAGCGTCCTATTTCCTTGCAGGTTTCGCGGGCGAATTCTCTCCCCCACAGGTCGGCTTTCAATACGGCTTCGATGGTGCACAGGTCGTGTGCAGAGTGGGCAGCCATCGTGCGTTCGATAGTTTCGGCAATCTGGGTAAAGCCGATACGGCCATCCAAAAACTCAGCGACTGCGATCTCGTTAGCGGCGTTCATAACAGCCGGCATGCTCTCACCTGCGTTGATAGCGCGATAGGCGAGACCAAGGCAGGGAAACTTGTCATTGTCGGGATTGAAAAAGGTCAAGCCGGAGAAGACGGTTAAGTCCAGAGGTTTGACGCCGGTCTCAATTCTTTCAGGATAGGCAAGGGCATAGGCGATAGGGGCCTTCATGTCCGGTGTGCCAAGCTGAGCAATGACGCAGCCGTCAACGTACTCTACCATGGAATGAATAATGCTCTGCGGGTGGATATTTACCTGGATTTTCTCAACAGGAGTGTCGAACAACCAGCGTGCTTCGATTACTTCCAAACCTTTATTCATCATGGTTGCAGAATCAATGGTAATTTTTTTGCCCATATTCCAGTTGGGGTGGTTGAGGGCATCGCGTACGCTTACCTGAACCAATTGAGAGGCCGGGGTGTTCAGAAAAGGGCCGCCCGATGCGGTCAGAATTATTTTCTGAATGTCTTCGCTCCGGTGCCCCTCAATCGACTGAAAGATAGCACTATGCTCGCTGTCTACCGGAAAGAGCCTGACTCCAAACTCTTTAACCAGTTCCATAAAGAGGTGGCCGGCGGTAACCAGTATTTCCTTGTTTGCCAGGGCAATATCCTTACGGGCGCGGATAGCGGCTGCCGTTGGAACAAGACCGGCGGCACCGACAATAGCGGCGACTACCATGTCCGTTTCATCGGCTGTTGCAGCGGCAATCAGACCTTCGACACCGCCAAGAATGGTGACGTCGAGACCACTACAGAGATCCTTCAGGCGCGGAACATCATCACACGAAGCAACAACAGCAATCCGAGGGCAGAATTGTTTGATCTGACGCGCAAAAAGTTCAAGATTTTTTCCAGCGGTAATGGCAATTACCCGAAACCGGTCAGGATGAGCACTGATAATTTCTAAGGTACTGACGCCAATCGAACCGGTTGAGCCGAGGATGGTTATGTTTTTCATAGCTTAGCCTTTAAAAAAGAAGAGAACGTAATAGTAGGTTATCGGAGCGGCAAACAGGATACTGTCCATTCGATCAAGGACCCCGCCGTGTCCCGGAATAATTGTGCCGGAATCCTTGACGCCAAAGCTGCGCTTCAGCAACGATTCGAACAGATCACCGGCCTGGCCGACCATGCCGATGACAAGTGCGGTGACGACAGCATCAAAGAAAGATAGTTGCGGAAAGAATGTGAATTTTGCCAAAAAAGTGCCACCAAGACTGCCGACCAGGCCGCCGAGCGCCCCCTCAATGCTTTTCTTGGGGCTGACTAACGGGTAAAGCCGGTGTCTGCCGAAGGCGCTGCCGGTATAATAGGCGGTTGAGTCGTTGGTCATCACGATCAGCATGATGACACAGAGCCACTCTATGCCATAGGGTGTCTGGCGCAACAAAATAAGGTGCATCAGCAGAAAGGGGATGTATAGAAACGCAAGTAACGCATAGGCTACTTCAGTGGCGGCGGTCTCAATGGTGCGGACCCGGAACAAAAATAACAGTGAAAAACCGACAAAAAGGAGGCCGACAGCGGAGAGTAGAAGTTTGTCATTGGCGGTAAAAGGGATGAAAATCAGCACTGATCCGGCGATCGCGGCCAGCCAGAGTTCTGATTTTCGATCAGGCAGGGCCATCCGATAGAATTCAGCAATGCCGATGGCGGACATCAGCGCGAGCAGGCAGGCAAGGAGGAGCGTGCCGCCCTTTAGGACAATAAGGATGACAATTGGTAACAGGATGATCGCTGAGATCAGGCGTTTAATAGGGTACCCCTTTGGGTTATCTGGTCGCCGGTCATGCCGAAGCGCCGCTCTCTTGACTGAAAATCTGCCAGTGCTTTGTGAAGTTCATTGATAGTGAAATCTGGCCAGT
>CAIRND010000213.1 GCA_903879825.1 uncultured Geobacteraceae bacterium | reverse complement strand
CTATACATAGCGTCTTAAGTAATTGCGCATAGTCTGCGTAGAACGTTGTTTGGACGACTCCATCGATTGAACTGGTCAAAGACGACTTCGACGAGTTCGTCAAGTTTTGCGAAATATTGGTTATGCGTACAAAGGCGACGAGTCATTTTCCAGACGCGCTCTATAGCATTCAGGTCTGGACTATACGGTGGAAGAAAGTCCAGCCGAATTAATCGACGGTGTTTGTGTAACCACGGTTGAAGAGCTTTAGCATGATGCCAACGGGCGTTATCAAGAATGACAACTATTTTTCGTCCTGGCCTATGACTATGCAGGAGACGCTTTAAGAAAATGAGAAATGTGCCACTGTCAAAAACTTCATTCTTCTGCGTTACCAGACGTCCATCTTCAACCCTGACGGCGCCAAAGACGCCAATGCTCTTGCGGGTAGGAGCGAGAAAAACAACAGGATCCGCCTCTTCCGGCGGTATCCACATGGCACAACGTGTGCCATGCTGTTGGAAGTGGCATTCATCTTCGAACCAGAGATCAATCTTAGGATTCTTTGCCATGCGTTGGAGTTTTTTTATATTGTGCTTGTGCCAACGGGTCGGCGCTAGCGATAACCGGACGAGGTTTACGTTGCCGAAAACCCAACTGATGAAACAAACGCTGACATTGTCGAACACCAAGCCGAAGCCCATTCTTTTTTTTCAAATGATGGCTCAACAATTTTCCATCCCAAAGATTTTGGGGATAACCAAGTTCGCGCGGCTTCTTGCGAAGATCTTCGTCAACAATCCGTCGAATATCATCTGTGATCGCACTGGGTCGACCAGCTTTATCCATATCTCTCAAGCCATCAAAGCCATGCTTCTCAAAACGATGCACCCAGTAATGAATTGTACGGATGCTACGATTAAAAAGTTTTGCCACTTTAGAAGCGCCAAACCCGGCGCATATCAGCAGAACGCCGTGAAGGCGATGGTCGTATCGCGACTCATCCGACCGGGTGATCTCCTGTTGAATCGCTATTTGCATGATTTCAGCGTCTTCAATCTTAACTTTTTGCATGCTGGCCACCTTTCTAAAACCAGCATATCAGGTATTCCGGACATTAGCAATTACTTATGTCGCTATGTATAGTAATCTCCTTAACCTTTGCGTCTCAACCGCTGTCTTTGGTTGAACCCCAAAAGCATTAATCATCGCCGTCTGTTTCTTGTTCAGCTTGCTTCTTCTTTTCAAATTCTCGTAAACTACCAAAGGATCCATTTTATTGTTCAGCCAATCAGCAACAGCTTCTTGAGTCAATAATTCCGGAATAACTATGCCCGCATCCTTGCCAATTTCCTTAATCAGCTCTAAAGGCTCTTTCAAATCACCCGCCCTGAACTCCAAAGACCCCAGTCTTAATGTTAATTCTGGGCCAGGCGCAACATCGTCATTGGATATAGTGACATGTATTTCATCTAAATTCATTTCCAGTACAGGAGAATCTTCACCAACTATCTTTTGAATAATTTCCTGAACTTCCTGGTAAGTTTTTCTTATCGCAGAATCACCTCCAACCATAACATTGTGGAACATGCTTTCATTCATCCCGTTGTTCTTACTGATAATCTCTGAAATCTCTTCTGCCGAGAGTGTTTGCGAATTAAACCGTTCGTCAGCCAACTGATCAAGCTTGCGGAATTGTTCTCGCGCCTGTTCTTGATATTGAATGGCCTCTGAATCCGTTACGGAAAGTTCCGAAGCGGGATCCACTAAATTCTGCATTGCAAAATTAACCTTGGAGAGCTGGCCAGTTGGAGAACTGACCGGTGCCTCTTTTACTCGGGTGAAAGGGATCGAATAAAGCTGCTCTCCACCAGAGAAATATTTTCTTGGCAGTGCTTCGCTTGT
>CAIRND010000212.1 GCA_903879825.1 uncultured Geobacteraceae bacterium | reverse complement strand
CGTTGGACGAAAAAACAATATTTTTTCCCATTCAGCCCCCCTGCAGCGCACGGCGAACGGCTTCTTCGTATGGCGTTAACTGAAGCGGAATGATGTCACGGATAGCCGATTCTCGACAGATTACTTCATTTTTCAGCCCTTCAATCAAAGGCATAGAAACCGATGCGGGCACCGGAGTAATAAAGGCGACCCAATAGGATGAGAGTTTCGGTGTCAGTACCGGCACCGGCAGGATATAGAGCCGTTTGCCTACAACTTTAGCCATTCGTTCCATCATCTCCTTATACGTAAGTACATCCATCCCGCCAATATCGAAGGTCCGTCCAGTGGTTCTTTCATCGACAAGACAGCCTGCAAGATACTCAATTACATCCGCCACAGCAATCGGCTGACAGCGGGTCGTTACCCAGCGGGGAGTAATCATGAGCGGCAGGTGTTCGACCAACGACTTCACCATCTCGAAGGAAGCTCCTCCCGCACCAATGATGATGGCCGCGCGGAGTGTCGTTGTGGCAAAATGGCCCGTTTTCAATATGTCAGCCACTTCAAGACGGCTTTTAAGATGCTCGGAAAGCTCGTCGCCCGTCTCGCCAAGTCCCCCCAGATAAATCACCCGCCGGACGCCAGCCAGATTGGCGGCAGCGACAAAATTCTCAGCCGCCTCACGATCACGGCGCTCAAAACCAGCCCGGCCACCCGACATGGAATGCACCAAATAATATGCGGTATCAACATCCTCCAGGGCCTTGCCGAGCGTAGCCGGCTCAAGCAAGTCCCCCTGGACTATCTCAGCACCATCATTCGAGCTCACAACAGCGGTGCGCACTAAACAGCGCACGGCACAGTGATCTCTCAGCAGTCTTTTGCGCAGAAGATTGCCAATGAAACCAGTGGCGCCAGTAATAAGTACTGTCCCAGATTGTTGTGTCATAAATACTCATTCTCCGAAGATCGGTCCTACAGTACAACGAGTGTATTGCCTCGTACCACTTGAGTAAAAAAAATGCCGACACTCATGGCGTCGGCAGTAATCAGCTTTTATGGGCATCGTGCTTTTCAGCTATTTTTTTACCGGGGCGCTCCCCGGATTTTCGTTTAACACGCAAACCATCCTGTTGATTTCTTATCTGCATGAATTGTGACTCTTCTGCGCTCATGACAACGACCTGCATTGTAGTCACTCTCTCTTCAAAATTTACTTTTTTAGCTTTATAGACACCCCTCTGTGCATGTGGCTTTTTCTTAGATGCTGATGCCGGAGATGCCGCTTTCAGGTCGAAACAGACAACCTCGAACTTTTCAGACGTATCCGTGATTTTGCAATCGGCACACGCTGTGTACGGCACAGCAATACATATTAGAGTTATTAAGATGCGTGTCATCATCTACTTATCCTTACCTTCAACAAAGTTCAGCATAACCGAGCCATCCCTGTAACTTACTTGATCGGCACTATTACTAATTACTGTAAAAAAGTCCATTGATTCCGGTCACAGATTTTATATTTTGTGCGTATTCCATACGGTGTAAACGGGATGTAGTGCCACATTACATCCAAGCTGACGACGGAGCCAACAAAGGCGCCACTTGAATGCGAATGGGAATTAGATTATTGTCGCTGCGTTGTTTGATAACAAGATACATCATGAGTGACCATCAGCCAATGGATTTCTGAGAATAATAAGTTACTTTGAAGTATTGCCCTCTCAGCACATACACATAAACAGGAGCTGCGATACCCACCATGCATCTGGAAAAACTACAGGCATTTGTTCTATCAAATTCTGATTATGGCGAAAATGACCGGATCGTGTCACTGTTTACGCTCGAACATGGCCGACTGAAAGGTTTTGCCCGCGGAGCCCGCAACAGTCGCAAGCGTTTTGGCCCCGCCCTTGAAACTTTAGCGAGAATTGATGTCCAACTGCACCATAAAGATGGTCTTTCCTCACTGCGGAGCGCCGATGTCATTACGCTTTACAGCGGAATACGGGGAGTCCTTGGCGCCATCGCACACGGCCTGTACGCCTGTGAACTGGTTGAGTGCCTTACTCCGGAAGGTCAGGCACTGCCGCGCCTGTACCGTCTACTGGCCACATATCTTGAGCGTCTTGATTCCGGCACCGTCACCACTGCCGACCGCCGGATGTTTGAAATAAATCTGCTCAACATTCTCGGATATCGCCCTTCGCTAACCGGTTGCAGCCGGTGCGGCGCTGATTTCGATGGACGTGGTGCGCTCCTGCAGCAGGGGGGAGAACTGGTGTGCCGTTTCTGTGCGGCTACCGGTCGCACCTTGTCATCCACCTCTCTGCAGGGGCTACGCACCTGTCTTGCCACCGGCCGTTTCGGACAGGCAGTACTAGATGGCGAGGCGCTCCAAGATGCCGGCATTCTGCTGGATGAATCGTTAGCAAGTCATTCCGTAAGAAAGCTGAAGAGCCTGGAGTTTTTGCAACAAACCTGCGGCACAGGTGATCTTGACATTTAGCAAATTGTTATTATGCTCTATCTGAACAGGCTCATACAGCCAGTAAAAGGAGATGACACATGGCCCTTGTGAAATACAACCCGCTCCGGGAATTGCGCACCATGCAGGATCAGATGAACCGACTGCTCAACCTATCCTGGAATCATGACCTTCCCAGTGAGGATATCAAGGAGGGCCTCTGGCAGCCAGCCGTTGATATATATGAAACCGCCGATTCCATCGTCATAAAAGCTGAACTCCCTGATGTGGACCAAAAAGATATCGAGGTCCGCATTGAAGACGGCACCCTGATATTAAAAGGGGAACGCAAGCATGGGGACGAGGTCAAAAAAGAAAATTACCACCGTATTGAGCGCTATTTTGGAAGTTTTCAGCGGAGCTTCAGCCTGCCGACAACGGTAGACCAGGAAAAGGTTGAAGCCAATTGCGATAAAGGGATACTGACAATTCTCCTGCCAAAGAAAGAAACAACACAACCGAAACTGATCAATATTCAAATCAAATAAACTGCGACTCGGCTCTAGACAAGAGCCCTCTTTGCGGTTCTTTTTTTTCAGAAAACAGTGCTTCAGCGATTTACCTAAAATAAAAAACTTTATTTTAGGTAAATAACCATTGACTTTTATTTTCAATCAACTATTTTACTATCAAAGTAAATATGTTTCATTTGGAATTGCCGTTTGTTTTAAAAAAATACTAACAAACTATTCCGGTTTCGCACTGCAACTATTCGTAACTGTTTTATTTCACAGAGGGAATGCATGTCGGAATACAATATAGGGGCTAAGATAAAAGAGCTCCGTCGCGCACATAAAATGACGCTGCAGGATGTCGCCAATGAAATAGGGTTTTCCACTGCACTTATTTCACAAATCGAAAACAACAACGT
>CAIRND010000211.1 GCA_903879825.1 uncultured Geobacteraceae bacterium | reverse complement strand
CCGATAGAGCAGGTAATGCCGAAGCTGTGCCTGATACGGGCCTTGATCTGATAAGCGATGTTAACGGCACTGCCAAAAATTCCGAGCGAGTGGGTGACATCCAGCCAGGACTCATCAATTGAGAAGGCTTCCACCTCCGGGGTATACGAACGGAATATTTCGTTAATTTTGGTGGAGGTATAGGTGTACTTGCGGTTATCGCCTACAACGATAATCAGATCAGGACAGACCCGTTTTCCTTCCCATATCGCCATACCGGTTTTGACACCCTTGGCCCTGGCCTCATATGAACTGGTGGTGATAACCGTCCGCCCGCCACCTCCAACTACGGCGATCGGCTTACCACGCAGTTCCGGGTTGGCCTGCTGTTCAACGCTGGCGAAAAAGGCATTCATATCTGCATGGAGAATTGTTCTGTGTTGGGACATGGCTAGTCGACCGCGTGAGGGTAAATAGTCCAGGACTGATCAGTCAGGTTGAATACCAGTTCGTAGAGGGCCTCCTCTTCGGTGACGACAGCAAAATGCAACAGCGGGGCATCACCCACCCGATCCTTCCAAAAGTAGGTCGTTCGCGCTATCCGGTGCTGTTTCCGGCCCATTTCAAACCATACCGGCTTTGCCCGGGAACCCGGCTGGAACACGACGGCTATGCGCACAGGCTCGCCCTTCATCATGGATAGTTCCTGATGGTCTGTAACAGCGTGCCGACAACTACGGTTTCAGCCTCGCCGGCACGGACAATGATAGGCACCATTGTGCTGTTCTCCGGCTGCAGCCTGATATGATCCGCTTCACGATAGAACCGCTTTAAAGTCGCTTCTCCATCCACCATGGCAACGACTATCTGTCCGTTCTCTGCGGTCTGCTGGGGACGAATCAAGACCAGATCGCCATTGAGGATATGAGCGTCAACCATACTGTCACCCTCGACCCGGAGAAAGAAACAGCCGCTCGCACGGGCCCATGACATATCAACGGTGCAGTATCCCTGGATATCCTCGATGGCAGGCGTCGGTTGGCCGGCCCGCACTCTGCCGATAATCGGAACGGAAACACTTCCGCCGCTTCTGCCGACAATTGAAATACCCCGGGAGCTCCCCTCCCTGCGGTTCAAGTACCCTTTTCGTTCAAGGGCCTCAAGGTGGGCAATAGCGGTCGCCGTTCCCTTGGTTTTTATCTGTGTGGATATTTCTCGCAAGGTTGGCGGACAACCGTGCTGTTCAAGGCAAAATGTGACGAAATCGAGAACCTGGCGCTGGCGATCAGTAAGCTGCTGCAATGGGCGCTCCTTATAGCTATCAAGTGACATATACTATCAAATGATAGCTATAAAAATATTATCCGTCAAGAGGGTAAACCGGCCGACGCAAACAAATATCGATCATGAAGAGGCCTCAAAGCAGTATGTTTGTTGACCACGCGCAATATCTGTGGTAGGAATTCACCATTATTTTCAGATGTACCTATGAAGAACTGACTATGAAACCAACAAAGGCACCGCTTGCATGCGAATTCAGATGTGTCGCAATCAGTGAAATTGGCGGTACGGGTCATCAAACGAGCAGAAAGCGGCACCAATAAAAACAGGGATATAATCCCCAAAAAAAGGAGATAACATGACTAAGGCAGAATTCGTGGCATCAGTGGCAGAGAAGACAGGTCTTACCAAAGCAGCCTCAGCTGAAGCTGTAGACGCATTTGTATGCACAGTGACAGAAGTACTCAAGGGCGGAGACAAGATTTCTTTCCCCGGCTTCGGCACTTTCAGCGTTTCAGAGCGCGCCGCCCGTAAAGGACGTAATCCGCAGACTGGCGCAGAGCTTCAGATCGCCGCATCAAAAAGCGGTAAGTTTGCAGCCGGTAAAGACCTGAAAGGCCTGTAAGCCCCACGTTTTTTTACCTGTACGACTTTAAACAACAAAAGCCCCTGAATTCTCAGGGGCTTTTGTTGTTTTTTCGCTTTATTTCATGCCTCACGTGCCGTGCAGTTGACAATGAAACGAGAAGAAAAATGTACTGCCACGCCCTTCGTCACTTTGGACGTCTATGGTGCCCCCCATCAGTTGCACCATGCGCTGTGCGATCGCAAGACCGAGTCCGATACCTTCGAATTTTCGACGTTTGGAAGAATCAACCTGCATAAAGGGCTCAAAGATCTTTGCATGGAACGCCGCAGAGATGCCGATGCCCGAATCACTCACACTGCAGTTGAATCGTGAACCATGTTTTCCAAATGATTCCTCTCGCACAACGATGGTAATTTCACCATCGGAAGAATATTTGACCGCATTTTCAATCAGGATATCAAACACCTTGGAGATATAAAGCAGAGAACCGTTCAGTGCATCAGCAACATCATCGCTGATATCGAGAATCAGCACGACCCCCTTGCTGCTGGCTTCGTCATCGTGAGACTTGAGCACCTTTTCCACTAATGCACGCAACGAGAACGTCTCAGCCGTAGGGCATATTCCATGGTCAAGCCGGACATAGTTCAGGATATCCGAGATAGTGCCCGTCAGGCTGTCGGTTGATTGTTTGAGTAGTTCGACAAACTCGCGCTGCTCTCCCTCAAGATTTTCACTTTCCAGAAGCTCTGCAACCCCGATGATCTGATGCATCGGGGTACGCAGTTCATGGCAGGCAATTGCGAGGAATTCATCCTTTGCCCGCTTTGAACCTTGCACCCGTTTATATGACAGCACCAGTTTTGAAATTCGCAGCGTCAACTCGTCCAGATCATATGGTTTCGCCAAAAAATCATCCGCACCCAGTTTGAGTGACTTGATCTTCTCGTGATAGTCAGAGGTGAGAACAATGATCGGGATATCACTGAGGTATGGGTTGTTCTTGCATTGTGAAAGCACCTCAAAACCATCCATAACCGGCATCTGTAAATCCAGCAGTATAAGGTCGAAATCCGGATTTGATTTGAGTGTATCCATCGCCTCCCTGCCGTCGACCACTGCCGTGCAGAATACCCCCTGACGGCCAAGAATCGCGGTTAACATTTCCAGGCTCATCTCATCATCATCAGCGGCTAAAATTTTAAGTCCCTGCAGCATATGCGCCTCCGCCACGCCAGCTATGTATTGCCATACGTATCACGAGAATAAATACTTCGTAAGAGTCTACAGCTTAAACTGCCGCACGAGACGCTGCAACTCCTCCGCATTACCATTCAGCTGCGATGCGGCGGTCGCGGATTCATGGGCAGCGTGTGACGTTTGGTGAACAACGTCAGTTATTTGCATCATGTTGTTGGAAATCTCACTGGTGGTTGCGGTCTGCTCTTCTGCGGCGGTAGCGATCTGGTTCACCTGCATCGCAACATCGTTGACCTGTGCCAGAATTTCGCGCAGCGCATCTCCTGATTTCGCCGCTTCCATCGTGCCGGTTTCAACCTGGGTAACACCCTGCTCCATGGCGGCAACAGCCCCTCTGGTTTCTTTCTGGATGGCCTTGATCATTTCGCCGATCTCTTTGGTGGCTCGTGTCGTGCGCTCGGCCAATGCGCGCACTTCATCTGCAACCACCGCAAACCCCCGTCCCTGTTCACCGGCACGGGCCGCCTCGATAGCGGCGTTCAATGCCAGCAGGTTGGTCTGGTCGGCAATATCTTCAATGGTGCCGATGATAGCGCCAATCTGGTCGCTTCGTGCGCCCAGGCTTTCCACCGTCCGGGCAGATTCCTGCACTTTCTCGGCAATCTGTCCCATGACCACCACGGTTCTCTCTACAACATCGGCACCGTCACTGGCGGCCTGTGAGGCGCGCTGTGCTCCTTCGGCCGCCATCTGGCACGTTTGGGCGATATCACCAGACGTTGCCGACATCTCTTCACCGGCAGTCGCCACTGTGGCTGTTTGTGCCGCCACCTCCTCAGCTCCGGTAGCGATTCTTTCTGCAGTGTTATGTACCTGGTTTGCCGCCGCCGCCACCTGTGTGGCACTTTCGGCCACCTTTGCCAGTGCCTGACTAAACGAATCCGCCATGGCATCAAATGACTGCCCGATTGTGCCGAATTCATCGTTGCTTGTCAGCCTGACCCGGCCTGACAGATCACCCTGCGCCATGGCTCCGCTGACACCAATAAGAAGTGCTGCTGCGGATGAAATGGAGCGAATGATCAGGAAGGCAAGAACAAGAGAAATGACCAGAGAGGCGATGATGGCGCCGATGACCAGCACAAGAGTTGTGTGATATCTGCTCGTAGCCTTTTCGTGGGTTTGTTTTGCCTGACTCTTTTCATTTTCAAAGAGTTTCAGCGCAATTTCGTTGGCACTCTTGAAGAGGGGATTGATATTTGTGATCGTTTTTTCGGTCGCTTCCTGATAATTACCCGCCTGAATAAGGTCCCTCACCGGCAGCACCCCATCCTTGATAAATCGTTCCCGTTTTTCGGTAAAATCGACCACCATCTGTTTTTCTTCGGCGGTAAACGGATTATTTGCGTATTCCTTCCAGATGGAGCCAATTTCTTCGATATTTTTTGCTACGACGCCAAGATGCAGCTCTGTGGGATGGTCATGCAGCTTGACAATGGCAGCGTTTTCCGGGTTATGCTGAAGCGCCAGCAGCAACTGAACCCGGTTGTCGCGCATAAGGGCCAGAATCTGAGCTAATTGGGTAACACCGGTCAGGTTTTCCTTATACAGCGCTTCGATTGAGTTATCCGCTGACTTCATGCCGACCAGGCCGAGTACCCCGGCACATATAACTGATACGCAACCAACCAGTACAATGATAAAAATTTTGGTTCTGATATTCATTTTCGGTAACACTCCATCTTCACTTTATTACACACCAACATGCGTATCGTATTTAATACGATGTCGGGCTTAATGTAAATCGGAGCTATCCTATATTTTTAGTAGGAGGCGTGCGGGGGGGGGTAGGACGATTCCTACAAAGAGAGTTTATTGTGGATGCAGTAGTTGATAATATCAGCGGTAGTTCTGAGGTTTAATTTTTCCAGAATGCGGGTACGGTAGGTGCTGGTGGTCTTGACACTCAGGGAAAGTTCCCTGGCTATTTCGGTAAGCGTTTTACCGGCCGTCATCATACATGCCAGTTGGTACTCACGGTTTGACAGGGCGCCGTGCAATGATTTGCTCTCGCTGTTTTCACAAATGGCTTCTGCCAGCAAATTTGCTTGAGTTATGCTTATATACCTTGTACCGGCCAGGACCGTTTCGATTGCCAACTTAAGGACACTCGACGCACTTCCTTTGTTCACATATCCGAGAGCACCAGCCCGCAAAGCACGAACCACAAAGTGTTCCTCAGGATGAGTGCTCAAAATAATCACGCGCAGTTTTGGATCATGCTGCTGCAAAAGCTTGAGCACATCCAACCCACTCTGATCAGGGAGTGATATATCAAGCAATACCAGATCATAGAGGCAGGATTTAACCATGGTGATCGCCTGCTGCCCATCGGAAGCTTCATCAAACGCAACCGGCGTATCGAGAATGCTGTGAAGAACTTGTATCAATCCATGCCTGATCATAACGTGATCATCAACGATCAATATTTTTTTCATCGCGGACATTCTCCCGTATCCAGTGGAATGGTAATATTCAATGTTGTTCCGCAGCCCGGATTGCCGATAATTTCAAGATTCCCATGACAAATCCGCGCGCGCTCTTGAATGCCCATAAGGCCATATGCCTTTGCAGATGCAATCTGTTCCGGCATTATTCCACAACCATTATCTGAAATTTCCAGAAACAGGTTCTGATCCCTTTTGCAGAGCGAAACAGATACCTCCGTCGCGTGGGCGTGACGAGCAACATTGGTAAGCCCCTCCTGCACTATTCGCATTATTGCCGTTGAAGTATTCAGACCGAGTGAGTCAACATCATCGTTTATCAGCACAAAACATTCCAGGCCACTCCGTTTTCTGAATTCGTCTATATGCCACTCAATGGCGGCAGTCAATCCCATGTTATCGAGCAGCGGTGGCCGTAAATCGGCAGCAATTTTCTGTACTTTTCCGACCAGCTTTTCAAGACGCTCTTTCATCTCATCCACACAACTGCACAGTTCACCGCTGTCCACTGACATCCTGCATTCAAGCCATTCAAGAGAAAGCTTCATTAAGGTAAGATCCTGGCCGACCTCGTCATGGATGTCACGGGCAATGGCAAGACGTTCCTGTTCCTGGGCCGTTCGCATGCGCTCGTTCAGTTCAAACAATTGCTTTTCAGCCCGGCGGCGCTCAGATACGTCCCGAATGGCAGATACATGGACATTACGTCCCTGATACACAAAAGAGCTGCCAGTTATCTCAACGGGGAATATTGTACCATCTTTTTTACGGTGTAAACATTCGGGGTGCGAAGTTTCACAGGTGCGAACAGCCTGCTCGGCAGAAATGTCGCGATGGCTTAGTTGCAGGAACTCCTGCTTCGAATAACCGTACATCTGAAGCGCCGAGTTATTGACATCAACAATTTTACAACTTTCACAATCAAGTATCAGCAGGCTGTCTGACTCCATCTCAAACAGTTGCCGATAGCGCTCTTCACTGTTTTTAAGTGCCAACTCAGCTTTTTTGTGTTCTGAGATGTCAATTATGAACCACTCAAAGCCGACAATTTCACCAATATGCACGACGGGATGGGCAGAGAACAGATGCGTACCGACGGAACCATCTTTGCGGCGACTGCTAAATTCACCAAAAGGGATAGGCTCACCCCGTTGCAGTTCGGCCAGATGAGCAAGCGCAGAAGTTGAACCGCTATCGACTTGCACCATGCGGAAGGATTTTCCAATAACTTCGGACTTCGAATCGTAGCCGTGCATACGCAACCAGGCATTGTTAACATCGAGAAAACAGCCCTCACGGTCGATATGAAAGTAACCGGCAGGTGTATTGGCAATTATATTGCGAAGGTGCGCTTCATGTTCGCTTTTTTCTGTTATAGTTTTGCGCAGTTGTTCGTTCTGCATCTCCAGTTCAACCTGGGAAACCTGCAGTTCGTGCAGCAACCGTATTGTTTCCAACGATTCTGTGGCGATGTCTCCCACGTGGCAGGGTGCTGCCGGCTCCATAACCGCTTCATTTTTTCTGGTTATCATAGCGATCTCTCTCTATAAAAAAAACCGACCGTCTTAAGGCGTATGGCATCATCTATTGAAAAGCAGTCTAAACATCAGCTTCTGGTTACAGGGGTGAATCCGCATCTATTATCTCACCCTCTTTTATTGTATCGATCCTATGCGTATTGTCATCAAGTGGAATCAACCGCCACACATGGCCGCACTCACATTCTTTAATCGGACTCTGTTTTGAAGTAAAACCTCTTGCCTCATACACGTCGAACTTCCTGCTTTTACAATTCGGGCATTTCACGATGTAATCCTCGTAACAATCAGGGAGCTAGCAAACACCATCCTTGATTTCTCTGATAATCTCAAGCTGTCTCTGAAAAATATATTTTGACATCTGGCGTTCCAGCATTTTATCGACACTGATGGTAAAAATGTATTGGTACGGGCGGGAGCTATCTTTAATCGTGACCAACCTGGCCGGGACGCTGACCTTGAATTCCTGATTTTGCTCGATATCTCTGAGCTTGAACTGGATAGTCGCTTCAGTATCCCGTTCGAGCGGACAATAATCCTGGATTGATATATTAAGCCCGGAGAGAGAGAGGTCGTAGAGCTTTCCTTCTATAATCCCCAACGGCGTTTCGATGATAGTGTTCGGTTTTGGTTCCGATTCCATCCGGATAAAATTTCTCCGCTCGGCCATAATTTCCACATATGAAAACTTGGTAAAAACCGCTGCCTGCTTCTTAACGTTTACGTACTGAGCCTGGGCAAATACATCATGTTTGAAGAGGGGACTGCGGATAAAGGCAGAGCGACTCAATTCGATGGTAACGGCTTGCTCCGCTTTCACGTTCAGGTCAACGCTGCCTCTCTCGACTGCCGCTATGGTAGCCGGATAGGAGAACGGCATTCCCTTGTAATAGTTGATGAGCTTGAACACTTTTTTCTGGTTCGCTGCCAATATCGAGACTATTTCCGCATGATCTTCGTCAAAAGACTTCTGGATACGGGTACTGTAGAGATCAGCTATATTCATATCACCCCCGCTGAAAGTGAGAGAGAAATTTGGTTACGTTTATTTTCAGGCACAGGACCCTCTCATCTCTGTTTCCAGCTGTAACAGAGCAGCCTCGCTCACCTGAAGAGAGCAGATTTCAGAATCAGCACTTTGTGGTTGAGTAAAACGGGGAAAAGCGTTCAGATCATACTGGATGCTGTTGAAATTTACCAGGCGGACAATGGTAAGCAGGGTGTCATGTGGGTCAACATGTTCTGCATGGTGGTTAGCCACAATAGAACAATATACGGTGGGAATATCCCAGTGACACATAATGCGGAACCCCTGTTCAACATGCATGTCGGAAAAAACATCCAGCAGGGTTTCACGGTCAAGCTCGAAAGTTATTTCATTTTTCAGGCTGATCTGCTCCATGGCTTTGAGCAGATAGAGCTTGCCAACATCATGAAGCAACCCCGCCAGGTAGGCCTGATCAGCCAATTCCCGATGGCCGGTACTGATGGCCAGCGTGCGACAGCCGATTGCGCAGGCGTAGGAATGTTGCCAGAGGACGTGCATCATGTGGCTTACTACGGGGAGACTGGAAGTGTGAAGCGCCGCCTGGGAAGCTGCCATGGCTAGACTTGTGATCAGCTTGATACCGAGGCGATTTACGGATTCCTTGATGGTATCCGACTTGTAGCGTCCTGCATAGGCGGATGAATTGGCCAGTCTGAGAATCTGGATAGACAAAGCCTGATCCTTGTTAATGGTCTCGATGACTTTATTGATTTCATTATCAGGATCAGACAGTAGTTCGAGCAACTCCAGCGCTACAGAATTAAATACCGGCAGTTCGATGGGTTGCTGACAAATTTGATACCGAAGATCAAGAGAAAACCCCATGTTCATCCCCTTGTGAGTAAAGTTGGTAACTGACACTGCATCTTGCCATAACGCTCAAAAAAACATTCCAAAAAAAAGGACTCAAGCTGATTGCCTAAGTCCCTGTTTTTATGGAGCCGTTGGTCGGAATCGAACCGACGACCTGCTCATTACGAGTGAGCTGCTCTACCCCTGAGCCACAACGGCACAACTACGAATCCTTTGAGATTTTTCTCTACCACCTAAGCTCAATCGGTAATGATTTTTAGCCCAGACATCAATAACATAAGGGCTTGATGGGCGTTTTACGCTACAGACGATAACTCTGTCATTATCATTACTTATCAGCAACTCTACCAACTAAGCTAAAATGGCACGACGTACAATCCAGGCACGAGTGCACTTTTCCAGGACGAGAAAGTACCCCATAAGTGTGACCGATGTCAATGTCATAAAGGCACTTCACGGGTAAATTTATGTTTACCACCGCCTCAATTACGGATAGTATCTCGACTCTGTTTCATTTCAACTTATAGACTCCACTTTGTCACACATTGGCGCCCTATGATTTTTCGCATACAATTGACATTACTGTTTCTCTGTTTAAGCACTTTTACCGCTCATGCGGCCAAATCTGACGGTATCACCAGACTTGGTCATGCCATTCAGATGGGTGCATTTGCCGATGTAAAAAATGCCGAGCGGTTTACCGCCATGCTTCAGTCAAAAGGGATTGAAGCATTCTATTTCCGCAAAGACAATGGTGTGTACGCCGTTCGCTTCGGTGATTTCCCCACTAAAGAAAAAGCACGGGTTGTGGCAAAACGACTGGTGTCGGATAGAATGATTGACAGCTATTATATCGCCCCACCCAACGAAGTTGTCTTCAGCCAATTAAAAGGGCCGGGATGGCAAAAAAAACCATCTGACGAAATCCGGAACCCGCCCCCATCGCTCCAACCGGTCATCCCGAAAGAGACTGTTGAAAAGCCAGCCCCAAAACCGGCTAAAGACAATAAGGATATGGGCTCAATCGCCGCTCGTACGGCTGAACGCTTCGTCGGCATCCCCTACCGATGGGGTGGTGACAACGTGGTAGAGGGCATGGATTGCAGCGGTTTTGTGCGGGCAGTCTACAACCTGTGCGGACTCAGTATTCCACGTACGTCACGCGACCAGTTCAAAGCCGGAGACTTGATTACGAAAGACGATCTGAAAGATGGCGATCTGGTATTCTTTGGCGCATCAGCCACTACCATCAGCCATGTCGGCATTTATGTCGGTGAGGGCAAGTTTGTCCATGCACCACGCCGGGGAGAAGAAATCCGCGTGACAGCGGTCAACGAAAGCTATTTTGAAAAGCGTTTTGTCGGAGCACGAAGGTACTTTTAGGGGCACCGTTTAGAGGAGAGATGTTGATATGGCAATCATTAAACCATTCCGGGCGTTACGCCCACCAAAAAAACTGGTCGAAAAAGTTTCCGCCCTTCCCTACGACGTGATGAACGTTGAAGAGGCGTGCGCCATGGCGGCCGGCAACCCGAACAGCTTTCTGCATATTTCCCGTCCTGAGATCAGCCTCGCATCTGAAGTTGACCCGCATGATGAATCCGTATATCTGCAGGGGAAGCAGAATCTGGAAGCATTTATCCAACGAGGAGTTTTAACACAGGACGATTGCAACTGCTTCTACGTCTATCGTCAGCGAATGGGTTCTATCAGCCAAACCGGTCTGGTGGTATGTGCCAGTGTTGACGACTATCAGTCTGGTATCATCAAGAAGCATGAGCACACCCGGGCCGACAAGGAAGAAGACCGGGTCAAACATATTGACTATCTCGATGCCAACGATGAGCCGGTATTCTATTTGTCCCGTTCCTGCGCTGAAGTGGAAGGAATAATCGAAGGAGTTACCAACGGCCCGCCGGAATATGATTTTATCTCTGATGATGGGGTCGGCCACACCGCCTGGATAATTGCTGACCAGACTCTGATTGACCGCCTGATTGTCCTGTTTGCTGCCATTCCAAAACTCTACGTCGCAGATGGGCATCATCGCAGCGCTGCTGCGGGGCGCGTACGAGAACTGCGCCGCGACAACAACCCCGGCCATAACGGAAACGAGGAGTATAATTCATTTCTGACGGTCGTATTCCCCGAAAACCAGCTCAACATCATGCCATATAACCGAACGGTAAAAGATCTGAACGGCCGCACCATTGCCGAGTTTATGGCCCAGGTAGAAAGCTGCTTTGAGATACATCCTTCGTCCACTCCTGTCATTCCGGCAGAGCGCCACCACTTCGGCATGTATCTTGACGGCAATTGGTATCACCTTCATGCGCGGCCGACCATCATTAACGAGAAGGACACCGTCAGTAGACTGGATGTTTCAATTTTACAGAACTCACTCTTATCTCCGCTGCTCGGCATTCACAATCCACGGACCGATCAAAGAATCCACTTCGTTGGAGGTATTCGCGGTAACGATGAACTGATCAAACTGGTCGATTCCGGCGAGTATGCTGTGGCGTTTGCCCTCCATCCAACCTCCATCCGTGAACTGATTGAGCTGGCTGATCAGGATCAGATTATGCCTCCAAAATCCACCTGGTTCGAACCGAAGCTGCGCAGCGGACTGTTTGTGCATCTGCTTTCCTGACCATCAACGTACGCTGCAAACAAAAAAGACCTCCCGGCTTTCAAACGCTCGGGAGGTCTTTTTTTACGTACGTTACGTCAGATATACCGTTATCTCTTCATCGCATCATCCATCAGTTTATAGGCGCAAAATTCCCCACACATTGTACAGGCGCCATGATCAGATACCGGTGAATTAGCCCGGTATTCACGGGCCTTATCCGGATCCATCGCCAAGGCAAACTGACCTTCCCAGTCCAGTTTTTTCCGGCATTTTGCCATGGCAATATCCTTGGCCATAGCCCCTTTGACACCCTTGGCGATATCTGCTGCATGAGCGGCGATACGGGTTGCAATAACGCCATCACGAACATCTTGCACATTCGGCAGGCAGAGGTGTTCAGATGGGGTCACATAGCAGAGAAAGTCTGCTCCGGCTGCAGCAGCGATGGCACCGCCGATGGCACAGGTAATATGGTCGTACCCCGGTGCAATATCAGTAACAAGCGGCCCTAGAACATAAAAAGGAGCGCCGTGGCACAGACGTTTTTGCAACTGGATGTTGGTTTGAATCTGATTGAGCGGCACATGTCCCGGTCCTTCGATCATAACCTGAACGCCGGCCTCCTGAGCTCGCTGCGTCAACTCACCCAGCAGGATCAGCTCATGAATTTGGGCACGGTCGGTAGCGTCGGCAAGGCAACCAGGACGGAAACCATCACCAAGTGAGAGGGTCATGTCGTACTCTTTGGTAATTTCAAGCAGTTTGTCAAAATGTTCAAAGAGCGGATTTTCTTTATTATTGTAGCTCATCCATTCAATGGTAAAGGCCCCGCCGCGCGAGACAACATCCATAATGCGCCCTTCGTTTTTCATCCGTTCAACTGTCCCGCGTGTCACGCCACAGTGGACCGTAATAAAATCGACGCCATCTTCCGCATGTTTGATTATACCGGCAAAGATGTCATCTACCGTCATATCCACGATGGCTTTGTTCTTGACCCGTACCGCATCCAGAGCGGCCTGATAAAGTGGGACACTGCCGATACAGGCATTTGTCTCAGCGATGATCGCCTTTCTGATTTCGTCTACCGGACCACCGGTGGAAAGGTCCATTATGGCATCAGCACCATATTTGACCGCCACGCGGGCTTTTTCCAATTCTTTTTCCATATCGGTATCATCGGATGAAGAGCCGATGTTGGCATTAACTTTGGTACGCAGTCCGGCTCCTACCGCAAGCGGGGTACCATTGGCATGCTTGATATTATGGCAGATTACAATGTTACCGGCGGCGATACCGTCACGGATAAATTCAGGAGGGAGGCCTTCTGCTGCTGCGGCAATGCGCATTTTTTCGGTAACGAGACCTCTGCGGGCATATTCAAGCTGAGTCATGTGTTTAATCCTTTAATAGTGGCGATGAAGAGTGCAGCAGTTCATGTGCTGCCTGAAAGTGGTTAACCGGACTGTGCCCTTTTCCAAGCGATCGGGCGGTGCGTATAGCGGTACCGATAAATGCCTTTGACCGTTCAATAGACTTTAGCAGCGGTTCTCCCTGGGCAAGCAGGGCAGCAATGGCAGATGCGTAGCTGCAACCGGTACCGTGAGTATTACTGGTAAAAATGCGTTCGGAACTAAAATGATGACACTGGGTGCCGTCAAAAAGAATATCGGTGGAGAGACGACCGGTCATATGTCCCCCCTTGATCAGGACGTTGGCTGCACCCATTGTGTGCAGTTCACTGGCGGCACGCTCCATATCCGAATCGTTTTTTATTGATCGTCCCAGGAGACGTTCTGCTTCAGGGACATTGGGAGTCAACAGGTAAGCCATCGGCAACAGTTGATCACAAAAGACCTGAACTGCTTCACGTTCAAGCAGCGCAGCGCCGCCTTTGGCAACCATAACCGGATCGATCACCATTGGGATGATTACCTTACGATCCCCGAGACGTTCCGCCAAAGCCGATATTATGGCTGGAGTGTGGAGCATTCCGGTTTTTATGACATCAATAGGAATATCAGATAACACGGCGTCAAGCTGATCACAGACAAAACTCGATGGCAAGCCATGTATAGAAGAAACTCCGCAGGTATTCTGAGCGGTCAGAGCGGTTAGTACTGTGGCAGCATAGCTCCCAAGCAGCGAAATTGTTTTTATATCTGCCTGAATACCGGCGCCGCCACCTGAATCGCTTCCGGCAATGGTTAACACGGCACCACGGGGAAAAGGACGAACGCGATTAAAAAGCAATAAAAGTTCTGCTGCCGCTATTTCGGGCCGCGGATGTGAAAGTACCGATGAAATAACCGCCAGAGCATTCGCACCAGCCTCGATCACCCGGCAGGCGTTAGCGCTCGACAAGCCACCAATAGCAACAATCGGGATATGTATCTTGTCACGGACTGATTTTAGCCCTTCAACTCCGGGCAAATGTGAAACGACTTTGCTCCCGGTCGGGTATATCGCACCGAAACCAATATAGTCGGCACCATCATGCTCTGCACGAATCGCTTCTTCGAGATTGTGAGTGGACTTGCCAATTATTTTATTCGAACCAAGCTGCGTCCGGGCGGTGTCGATGTCACCATCATCCTGCCCCAGATGCACGCCATCAGCATCAAGCTCTTTTGCAAGCTGAACATCATCGTTGACGATGAATGTGACCCCAAAACGGGAACAGAGACGTTTCAACTCGTTGCCCACCGCGAGACGTTCTCGGTAATCCGCACCCTTGGCACGATACTGCAGCGCTGAAACGCCACCTCGAAGTGCCTGACAGACTCTAGCAACAAGGTCAATCCCCTGATCGGTAATCAGATAGACTCCTGAAATATCAGGCAACCGGGAAACCTTGTTTACAACAAGTCGAAATGGTCTGGTATCACTCACAAAGCTGTTCCTCGGCGCTGAAAAGCAGGAAACTGTCATTAACAAAAAAACCGCACTGATTGATACAACATCAGGCGGCTGGATAAAAGGTGCATCCCGCAAGCCGCTTTCCTACGCCGGAATTACCCGGGTCAGGTGCAAAGGGTTCCCGCTGTCCAAACCGGTTACAGTTACGGGCAGGCAGATCTCAGTTCTGATGAACTCCCCCAGGGCCTTGTTAGATTGGTACACTACTGCAATGAGGCAGCAATGTCAATCGGTACTACAGGTATTTCCTACAGTTAAAAACTCAACAAAAAACGCACAATGAATCTCAGTAAAGGAATGGAATTAATTTCCTGACTCGCATCCGATATGACGTATACTCTTTAAATTTTTCCACCAGCAAACGTTCTTCATAGCGCGATTTGATATCAAAGAAGGCAAAGAGCAGCAACGCATACCCGACGGTCAGCCAGCTGTTCAGCCACAACCCCCAGCCAAAAGCCATGAATAATATGCCGCTATAAATCGGGTGTCGCACGATCCGGTATGCACCTGAGACAATCAGCTGCGCATGTTCTTTCGGGCAGGGCAGCGGAGTAAGATTCCTGCCAAGATTCCATACGCCGACTGCGGCAAGAAGAGTACCCGCACCAAACAGAATGGCACCTCCCCAAGAGGCCATCACTCCATATGAACCACCCCATGCCGGCATGCCGCAGCACGAGTGCGGCCCAAATATCAGCAGCGTAAACAAGAATGCCTGTACAACGAGGTACCACTCGCCGCGCGGGCCTTTCCATAATGGTGTAGATGACACTAGTACCCCGTTACGAATGATGCCGAATAGACATGTTTGATCGCCTCAGACAAATGCAACATCATTGTCACTGGTAATAAATTCTGGCGGCAATTCGCATTCGGATGGTATCTGGAATGGTATTGGATAGCGGATGCCGGCTTTATGGGTTGCCGCAAGTCCCACGGCTGTTCGCTCCAGCCATCCGAAGGGAATGCCAACCATCATTTCATGATCTTGGGCCATGGCAAATCGCCGGTCACCCATGCAGGGAATTTCAATTGTCGGCTCGCCGGTTATCGCTACCTGGGCAACGGCTCGAGAACAGACACCGGCATCTCCAGATGACTTCATGACAAACTCACCTCCCTGCTGGTAAAGAAAAGCCTGCACAAAGCGCATTGCCTGAGCAGAGTTGACATAAATCACGACAAGATCAGGAGTCAAACCCTGAAAAGGACGCGACAGCGGGTAAGTCAGGACACCCGAAACGTTTGACGAGACCCGTGGCATCGCCTGTTGCATGGCAGCAGCTGCCTGCTGCGTCTCCTGGTAGACACCCGTATTCACCGTGCCGTCCATTACCCGGGGTGGAGGCGTTATCATGCCGGTGCAGGCGGCTCCAAGTACACAGTGACTTGTTCCGGCGTCTGTCCAGGTTGACCAGGAGTACATGCGGCTATAAGCAATCTGCTGACAGATTGTCAATCGTTTGCCGCGCATCCTGATTTTAAGACATTCAATCATCCCACTATCGCGCACCAGATTAACACCGACAGGTTGAGTCGAAGGGTTGACAGTTTCCTTTATTGTCGCCAGAAAAAGTTCCATACACGATCTCCTTTTTGTCGAATGATTCACTAAGTAACTAAATACTGAAACAGAAATCAGGCCTTCTTGACAAACTCTGATTTAAGCTGCATTGCACCAATGCCGTCGATTTTGCAATCAATATCATGGTCACCCGGCACGATACGAATATTCTTTACCTTGGTCCCAACTTTAACAACCAGAGACGAACCCTTAATCTTTAGATCCTTGATAACAGTGAGCGAATCACCATCTTTTAGTTCATTACCAAAAGCATCACGGACAACAGTTGCTATTTCAGAAGTATCTGCAGAGGCCTTGGGCCATTCATGTGCGCATTCTGGACAAACGAACAGTGCACCATCTTCATAGCTATAT
>CAIRND010000210.1 GCA_903879825.1 uncultured Geobacteraceae bacterium | reverse complement strand
AGTATGCCGTAACTCCTAAGCTGGATTTGCGTGCCGGTTATGCGTATGATAGAAGCCCAGCTCCTGGCGATACCGTCGGACCGGAGCTGCCTGATGCCGACCGTCACAACTTCGGTCGAGGGTCAGGATTTCATAACGACTTCGGCTCTATTGATCTTGCCTATATGTGGGTTCACTGGGTAGATCGTACAGTATCAAACTCCAAAGAGGTTGGAACATTCAAAAGCGACGCACATCTGCTTGCTGCGTCGGTAACACTCAAGTTTTAGACGGTTTTATGTGGGGGCTTCGGCCCCCACACTTTTTTACATCTGCATCACATGTGAGCGAAGCGAAGGAGCATGAAACCATGCAGGAAGATATATTCAAAACATTCCAGGGCAGTTACCAGAAGGGCATATTCACTGTGCCGACAACATTTTACTTCTCCATTGATGACATCAAGAAAACAGTAACGCTGGATGCGGAAGGCTGCCGTGTTGAAGAAGGTAAAACGGTGGAAGACGCTGATTGCGTCTGCAAAACCAGCGCTGCCATGTTTAACAGAATCTGGAACGACGGTTACCGGCCGGGGATCATGGACTTTATGGGCGGTGCCATCAAATCAAACGCTCCGCAACTCCTGCAGCAACTATTAGTCGCCTTCGGCAAGTAGTCCTAGAAAAAACATTTATCCACGAAAATCACGAAAAACACTAACAAAATAAGTAAAATATACAATAATCTGGCATAACCTGTTTGGTGAATACTTTTACTTCTGTAATGCTTTAAATTTTCGTGTGTTTTCGTGCCTTTCGTGGACAAAAAAGCCGTTTTTCAGGTGGTTGTTTTGTTCTGGGTGCCCCGTAGAATTCCTCGCTTCACCGCTCATCTCTTTATCCCCGTAACCGCACGATTCATGCTAGGCCAATACTGCGCTGTTTACTCGTCTGCGGACTCAGTGACGGAGCCCGCAGGGCGATGTATAAATATTCGACTTCATACGCTTTATAAAACGATTCTTACTCAAACTGTGATAGAACAGAAACAATTACAATCTCCCCGGACAGAGAACTTCTCACCATAGATAAAAACCTGCGGTAATACTGAGGCATTAATGGATTCTCCTGTCGAAAAAAACAGCACTATGCCTTCCCCGGTCAGAAAAACATCAGCACGCTTTCAGCCGTTTTCAAATCTTCTGCCGCTTGGAATCCTGTTAACGTCGCTCCTCCTTACCGTGTCCCTGTGGCTCATGTTCGACAACAGCCTGAAGGCACGATCACAGGCGCTCTATGATGACAAAACGAACGATATCAGCCGTCGCATCGTCAGGAGAATGCATGACCATGAGCAGATACTTCGGGGAGCCGCCGGCCTTTTTAGTGTCAGTGCGGATGTCTCGCGAAGTGACTGGCACAATTACGTTTCGGCGCTGCGCCTGGACGAAAATTACCCCGGTATTCTCGGTGTCGGTTACTCAAAATGGCTTACTCCCGATGAAAAAGACGCCCATATCAAAAAAATCCGCTCGGAAGGGTTTCCGGAGTACGACATCCGCCCTGCCGGGGAACGTCCTGCCTACACATCCATCATCTATCTTGAGCCGTTCGACTGGCGCAACCAGCGGGCTTTTGGCTATGACATGTATTCAGAGCCGGTTCGCAAGGCCGCTCTGGACAAGGCACGGGATGGAAATATAACCACCATTGCCGCAAAAATCATTCTGGTTCAGGAAACCGATAAAGACAAACAGAGCGGCATGCTGATGTATGTGCCTGTCTATCGGCAGGAGATGCCGTTAGATACTGTGGAGCACCGCCGCAGCGCCTTTCTGGGCTTTACCTACAGCCCCATCAGGATGAATGATTTTGTGTTCGGAACTCTTGATCTATTGCCGCAGGATATCGCCTTTGAAATTAACAGTTCTGAAAAACTGAGCGCAGATACTCTCATGTTCAGCACTGTTCAGGTGGGAAAAACCGTTCTGCCTGAAAATTATCACCCGGTCTTTATGACCCATAAAACCATTCAGGCGTATGGCTGTTCCTGGCAGTTCACCTTTAAAACCCTCCCCGGCTTCAATAAAGAGCTAAAAAAGGGACAGTCGTACCTGGTGCTTTTTACCGGTATCATCTTCAGCGTACTTGCCTCGTATCTGGTGCTTTTGATGATGAAAACCAGAAATCTGGCGATAGAGCGTGGCGAAGAAAAGATAGAAACCCTGAACAGCCGCCTTTCACTTGCTGTTGATTCCGCCCACATCGGGGTATGGGATTATCTGGTGCCGGAAAACCGGCTTATCTGGGATAAACAGATGTACGCCCTCTATGGTGTGCGCGAAGAGGACTTCTCCGGAGCGTACGAGGCCTGGCAGAGTGCCCTGCACCCTGACGATACGGTGCGCGGTAATGAGGAAATCGATCAGGCACTGAGAGGTGAAAAAGAGTTTGATACCGCGTTTCGGGTCGTCTGGCCGACGGGTGAAGTACGTTATCTCAAGGGCAACGCGATGGTGCAACGCGATACTGCCGGACATCCACTGCGGATGATCGGGGTGAATTATGATATT
>CAIRND010000209.1 GCA_903879825.1 uncultured Geobacteraceae bacterium | reverse complement strand
GGTGAAAAAACATGGCTAAGAAAAACATGGATGACGTTAAACAGTTGATTGACATAGGTAAAGAAAAAGGTTTCCTCACCTATGATGAAGTCAATGACATACTCCCTCCTGACATCGCCACTGATCAGATTGACGACGTCATGGGTATGTTTGGCGACCTTGATATTGAAATAGTCGACTCCTCTCAGAAAATCAAGATTCCTAAAATGAAAAGCGATCTTGACGAAGATGAAGAAGCCGAAGGTGAATCGGAAGAGGTGGAATTTGAGCCGGGTTCGATCGGCCGCACCAGTGACCCGGTTCGTATGTATCTTCGTGAGATGGGTTCAGTTTCACTACTTACCCGGGAAGGCGAAGTTGAGATTGCTAAACGGATTGAAGATGGTGAGCGGGATGTCGCCGGAGTAATTCTTAACACCCCGATTACAGTCAAGGAAGTTCTTTCTCTGGGTGAACGCCTTCGTAAATTCCAGATTAACCCTTCAGAAGTGAGTAAAGAAGTTGAAGAAGAGGTGCTGGAGGAAGATGAAGAAGACGTTCAGAAAACCAGAATTCTTGAGATTATTGATGCAATAGTGGCACAGGATCAACTGCTGATTGAGATTGCTGAAACAGTCGCTGCAGCCAAATCGCCCGCAAAGAAAAAGGAACTTGAGAAAAAGCTCCGTGAGGGAAAAGATCAGCAGGCGGTGCTTTTAAAGTCGCTGAGACTGAAAGACCGTCACACAAATAAAGTTGCGGAGCGCCTTAAGGAACTGTCCGGAAAGGTTGATAAACTACAGGCTGAATTATCGGATCTGGAAAAACTGATCCCGGTTGAAAAGCTTAAAGCTCTGCTTGATAAACTGCAAAATGAAGACGAAAAGTGCACGACTGAGCTCAACAAACTCAAACTGGACGAAGAAGAAACTTTGAAAGTGGAGAAACGCCTCCGCAGTGCTGCACGTAAAATCCAGAAGGTTGAACAGGAATCCGGGTTCAAAGCGCGCGATCTTGCAGCGGCACTTAAAGCGATTGAAGAGGGAGAATGTAAGGCACGCATCGCGAAGAGTGAACTGATTGAAGCGAACTTACGCCTTGTTGTTTCGATCGCTAAAAAATATACCAACCGGGGCCTGCAGTTTCTGGACTTGATTCAAGAAGGAAATATCGGCCTGATGAAGGCCGTTGATAAGTTTGAGTACCAACGTGGTTACAAATTTTCAACATATGCAACCTGGTGGATCCGTCAGGCAATTACTCGAGCTATTGCCGATCAGGCGCGTACTATCCGCATTCCGGTACACATGATTGAAACCATTAATAAGTTGATCCGAACCAGCCGGCAGCTTGTCCAGGAAAATGGCCGGGAGCCATCTCCGGAAGAGATTGCAGAGCGTATGCAGCTGCCGCTCGACAAAGTGCGCAAGGTACTGAAGATTGCCAAGGAACCAATTTCTCTCGAAACTCCAATTGGTGAGGAGGAGGATTCCCATCTTGGAGATTTCATTGAAGATAAAGGGGTTATCTCCCCGATTGATGCCGTTATCAAAAACAATCTTTCAGAAAGCACTGCCAAAGTGCTTGCTACACTGACACCACGTGAAGAAAAAGTCCTTAGAATGAGATTCGGTATTGGCGAGAAAAGCGATCATACACTTGAAGAGGTTGGTCAGGATTTTGAGGTTACGCGTGAACGAATTCGTCAGATTGAGGCAAAAGCTTTACGCAAATTGCGCCATCCAAGTCGCAGTAAAAAATTAAAGAGTTTTGTGGACTAATAACATGCGCCAAGCTTCTAAGACCATAATGCAGTTTTTTTTGATAATTTTCATTATGTTAGGTGCCGTATCCCTGGGGCGCGCCGCAGAAATTGATGACTCCACCGTATTTGTGGAAGCATTTAACGCCTACAAACAGAAAGATTATCTGCACGCACTTGAAAAGTGCGAACAACTGAATCGGGTTTTCCCTGATTCTCCCCTCAGGGACGTGACACTGCTGCTTATTGCTCGTTCCAGTCTGAAAGCAGGAGATAATGAACGTGCAGCGAAATCTACTGTCCTGTTTTCTACTGAATTTCCTGAGAGCAGCCTTAAGACGTCTATTGAAGAAGAACTGAAAGTCCTGGCACAACGTCAACAAAAAGGGGAAATTCTCGCAGCTGACAAAACGCTGCAGGGTGCTGCCCGAAAAGTGAGCTCTGACAGAGTGGCACGAGAACGTGCAGCAGAGCTTAAAATTGAAATGGATCGTGTCGCAAAGGCAAAGGCTGAGCAGGAGCGACTTGCCCTTATCAAGCAGGATGAAGAACGCAAAGAGAAAGAGCGCCTACAAGCAGAAAAACTGGCCAAGGCAAGTATAAAAGTTGCTCTCTCATTGCGTCAGCCAACAGAATCGATTCCCGTCGGGACCTATGGCAATCTACCGCTTGAAATAACGAATGAAGGCAAGATCAGTGAAGAGTTTATACTCACGATTTCTGTAGCGAAAGGCTACGACGCTGTTCTGACAAAAGCAGATAAGCGCGATGAGAATATATCCCGAATCAAACTCTCTGCTGGCGAAAAGTTCACCGGATCATTGTCATTCAAAATGCCTGCAGAAATGGTTGATGGCCATCGTTCTGCTCTTACAATTAAAGCGGTGTCTGCCAAATTCAGTGATGTAAGCTTCCAGAAAGAGACTGTTGTCATAAGCTCTGCACCTCTTGTACGAGTGGTTGCCAAGCTTGCCAAACAAAAAGTCGCCCCTGGTGAAGTTCTCCGTTACCGTGTTGCGGTTATTAATGCAGGATCAACATCAGCGAAGGATTTGACGGTACGACTTCAATTGCCGCCAGAAGTTGTTTCCCTTGAATCTCCAAATTCTGCATTCAAGCTGGAGCAAAATGGCATGCTTGCCTTTAAAATTGATCAGGTTGATATGGGAAAGCTCGTGGAAATGAATCTGGATGTAAAGATACGCGATGACAGTAAAACGGGAAGAGAATTGCGGGGTCACATTGAGGTATTCAATAACGGCTTGCAAATTAAAGAACGTTTTGAAACAAGTACTTCTGTTGTAGAACAGATAAAATAAGCTAAGGCCTCAGAGAATAACTTCCTGAGGCCTTTTGATTTCTAAAGAAGAACAAGGTTGTCTCGATGAATAACTGCATCACCATAATGATACCCAAGAATCCCCTCTATTTCTGAACTTTTACACCCAACTATGCGGGATGATTCACCGCTCGAATAATCTGACAATCCACGCGCAAATTCAGTACCATCCAATCCACACAGCCTGACGCACGCTCCCCGCTCAAAACGCCCCTCAACCTGCACAACACCAGACGGCAGAAGGCTCTTGCCATTCTGCAGCAGCGCTTTTCGCGCCCCATCGTCAACAACAATCTTCCCCGATGGTTTTAGAGTGTAGGCGATCCAATGTTTCCTCCGGTTAAGACCCGTTACGGAAGGCAGAAACAGAGTACCAACCTCTTCACCCTGTAAGGCCGCAACAATTATTCCCTGTCGCTTTCCGGACACCATAATGGTTGCAACGCCATTTTTTCCAGCTTTCTTTGCTGCGGCGACTTTCGTAGCCATGCCACCGGTACCAACCGTCGAACCGGAACCGCCTGCTGCACGCTCAACCTCCCTTGTAATCACCTTAATGAGCGGCACCAGGGTTGCGTCAGGATGAGTATGCGGATCTGCGCTGTAGAACCCCTCAATGTCCGTTAGAATCAACAGTAAATGTGCTTCAGCAACGTTCGTTACCAAAGCAGAGAGGTTATCATTATCACCAAACTTTATTTCGTCAACGACAACGGTATCGTTTTCGTTGATTATCGGAATAATACCAAAGCCCAGCAAAGCATCAAGAGTCGCTCGGGCGTTAAGAAAACGCTGACGACTGCCAAGATCTTCACTGGTTAATAGTACCTGAGCGACCTTGAGATTATTCGGTGCCATTGACTGTTCATATGCCAGCATCAGGCGTGGCTGCCCCACTGCAGCAGCGGCCTGCTTATGCGGAATCGTCTGTGGTTTACCCACCAGTCCAAGCTCGCTTCTCCCCGCCGCAATTGCGCCAGAGGAGACAACAATTACTTCCAGACCTTGCTGGCGTATAAAAGCAATTTCATCACAGATTCTGCCAATAGCTGACATATCCAGAGCGCCATCTGCCCCGGTGAGTACCCTGCTGCCAATTTTTATTACCACACGTTTAACCGCTTTAAGCAGTTCCTTTCGCATTACCATACCTCTTCAGGCGGACCCCACAAACGCCGTGCGATTACATCCAGCAATTGCTCAACCCCTTCACCAGTTGCTGAGGAAATCGGAAATACCGTCACACCTTCACCTTCGAACCAGGCTTTTATTGCCGGAAGCTCAGTTTTTGTCTGCGGCAGGTCAATCTTAGTAATCACCACAATCTGCTCTTTGGCGGCCAGTTCCGGGCTAAAAAGAGCTAACTCATGATTAATCGATGTATATTCAGCGATCGGATCACGTTCCGGCATCCAGGAGATATCAACCAGATGCAGCAATATCCCGGAACGCTCCAGGTGTTTGAGAAAACGATGCCCCAGTCCTGCGCCATCATGAGCACCCTCAATAATACCCGGAATATCCGCCATGACAAAGGATCTGTAGCCTTTATACGGAACAACGCCTAAGGATGGAACCATGGTAGTAAAGGGGTAATCAGCAATTTTGGGACGAGCTGCAGACACTTTGCTTATCAAAGATGATTTACCGGCATTAGGTAAACCCAGAAGCCCAACGTCAGCCATTAACTTCAATTCCAGTCGAAGTTTACGTTCCTCATTGTCTCCACCCGGTTGAGCAAATTTTGGGGCTTTGTTGGTAGCCGAAGCGAATCGGGCATTACCCTGCCCTCCCCTGCCACCCTTCAGCAGAATCACACGTTGTCCGTTTTCTGTCAGATCCGCCAGGACATCGTCGGTTTCAGCATCCTTGACAACCGTTCCAACCGGCACCTTAATAAGGAGATCATCACCACCGGCACCATGACGGTTTTTACCCATACCGTTATGGCCATGCTCTGCCTTTTGGTGAGGCCGGTGACGTAACTCCAACAATGTTGAAAGCCCGGAGGTCGCGAGAAAGACTACATCGCCCCCCTTGCCACCATCGCCACCGCTCGGCCCGCCAAATTCTATAAATTTTTCATGTCGGAAGGCGACACAACCGGCTCCACCGTGTCCTGAAGTTGCAAATAAGGTTACTTCATCTATAAATTTCATCTAACTACTCCCCGTCCAGCCATGCTTGAATTGCCTGTAATCGTCCCGTCCACGCATCTGTCAGACGCTCGTTAAGAAATGCGGTAAATAAACTGTCAAATAGCTGTATCCCCTGTTCCATCAAGAACATACGCTCATAAAAAACCGCTTCCCGTTCACTCATCTGATCAACAGTAGAATCCTTTTCGACGCGTACCTGTGGACATTTAAACGATGCAAAGCCGAATGTATCCCCTTTAAGGGTTAATTTCCAGGGGTTCTCGTCCTTCTCCATACAGATTGTAGCACTGGTAATTCGTTTCCCCCCTTTAAGAGCGGATATAGCTTCAAGGTAACTATCTTGAGATCCCGAAACCGTTACTTTTTGAATTCCACCTTCTTCGCCCCCCCCCTGAAACTGGATGCGATCATCAATCCACGCAGAAAACTTTTCTCCAATTGTTAAGTGACCAGGGCACTGGACTGAAAATTCTCCTTCGCCATTAACCCCTCTCTGTAGAAGCCACAACATAAACTCCCACCCCAGCCACTGATTATCCCTGATCAGTGTGAGAACAGCGTCAGAACCAGCCTGATTGGCTTTTTCCAGGGAGTCAAGCAGTTGCCCTTCCAGTAGCATTCGAGCTCGCGCAAACGGGTGAATAATAACGGGACTGAATCCTTCAAATGTTTTACGGAACAGGTCTTCGAAACGCTCGAGAACTTTAGTTCCGAGGCTGAAAAGCGTGAGTACGCCATTCTTCCGATCCCACACAATATCAACCGATGAAGGCACCGGAAGACACCTGGTCATAAGTCGCATCTGAACTTGCTCTTTAATTTCTTCCCGTTTGTGTTTAGGAGCCCGGCGCAAGTTAGCATTAAGGGCGAGAAAAACGCCCTCCTCACGTGCAGTATGCGACTTTAATACCGCTGCAGGGATTTTACGCTGATCTTTGCGAAGAGAAAAAACGACAAAATTGTCACGCCAGAAGTCCGATGGGCTATCAAAAGCAGCATCATCGGGTTTATCAACGAGAGTCCATCCTTCTGCAGACTCTTCAGTGGAGTTTTCAATCGACTCAAATCCGCGGCTCGTCAATTTTTCAGAGAACCACTGGAAGGGGTCAGTTTCTGGAACTTCACCCGTTACAGCATACTGGGTAATACTTACTGTGTTGGCATATACGCCCATAATATCTTCCTTTTTCTGTTACTTGACCAACAATCTGACATATTCTTCAAAAGATACTGTGCTGTGCCAATTACCGCTTATTTTACCAAGCGCTGTGCCACCCAAAAACAGGAGCAGCACCAGAGCAGCAAAGATATAGCCCGGTATTGCGACGCGTTGAACTGCGCGCATTGAAAGTGCTTCATTGTAACGACAATGACTGATACAGCGCCAGCACGCAATACATTCGGGAGACGATACACTCGACGTGTGCATAACATCAATATAAGTCGGGCAGATTTGACTGCACACGCCGCACGATACACAGCGTTCCGTATTTCTGGTCACACGCACCGGTGAAAGCGTGGCAACCAAACCAAGTAAAGCCCCATATGGGCACATATAACGGCAAAATGGGTTTCGCAAAGCAATTGAAAAAACGAATAAAAGCAGCACTACACCCAGCGCAAACGGTGAAATGTGCAGAAAAAAATTCAACAAACGAACATCAGCAATTTTGTGATAGTCAGACTGAATAAATCCGAGAAGCGCTTCCGATGACATTGCGATGAAAACAGAATAGATAAAAAACAACATCAAAAGATATTTAAATCCTCTTAATGTAACATCGGGCCACGACGGCAAGCGCCAGTTGCGATAAAACAAGCGAAAGCCACTTTTCCAGGAAATTTCAGAAAGGGTCGCGATCGGGCAAATCCAGGAACAGAAAGAACGCCGCAGCAAGAGAGAGGAGATAACAATCGTAATAAAAACAATGACTGCTGCCGGGTGTATTAAATTAATTCCATTGCCCTTAATCCAAGAGGCGGTGCCCAGTAGTCCGGAAATTGGCAAAAAGGCATCGATACCATCAGGGCGGACCAGTGTAGATCTATCAGCAGAGGTGCCTACCGCCTGCACAAATGTATAAAAACTGAATCCAAGCCAGACGATAAATCCCAAATAACCGAATTGTATTAAAATTCTCAGTGGCTGCATGTAACGGGAAGGCATTATGCTCTCCAAAGGTCGTGACTGGTTTGATAACCGGTCCTTGTTCCCCGATCTATCTTCAAAGCAACATAATGTAGTACCGCTATCACTTTTTTCAATAGACGCAGGATAACAGCATTATTATTCAGTATCTGCATTAACTGGCAAGGGCGGAATCGCATAAGTCACGACACCGCCCTCGACCATTCTGATTACAAACTAAACCATTCGTCACAAAAAATCAACATCCACTACCCATTTTTCAGAATATAACCCTTACCACGAACAGTTTGGATCAGTTTATTAGGGAAGTCGCCATCTACTTTCTTCCGCAGATAGTTGATGTAGACGTCGATAATATTTGTAAATGTTTCAAATGGATATTCCCAGCAGTTGTCGGCAATATTTGCGCGTGAGAGGGTTTTTCCGGCATTCCGAACCAAATACGCTAGGAGGCTGTACTCTTTTGCTGTGAGGACAATTTCAACCTGGCCTCTCCAAACCTTGTGGTTAACCGGATCAAGCCGCAGGTCAGCAAAACGGATTTCAGCACCACGATCCTGTTTACTGCGTCTGGTAAGTGCCCGCACCCTCGCCTGCAACTCATTAAACACGAATGGTTTTACCATGAAATCATCTGCACCGGCATCGAGGGCTGAAACAACATCTGCCGTCTCCGCTTTTGCAGTTAACATCAATACCGGGATTTGATTCCCTGCCTCGCGAAGCTCTTGAAGAACGGTCAGGCCATCTTTCTTAGGCAGCATGTAGTCAAGAATGAGCAAATCATATTCGCCGCTGTTTGCACGTCTAAAACCATCAACTCCGTCGTTACTGACTGTTACCTGATAGTTTTCATCTTCAAGCCCACGTTTAATAAAGCTGGCAACCTTTTTTTCATCTTCTACAATCAGGATTCTCATCGTACTCTCCTTTTCAGATAGTTTTAAACAGATTTTCAATATTCAACTCCGGCACTCATTTCCATTCGTCTCATAATATCAGATGCTGCTTCTTCAACTGATTTATTAGTAATATTAAGAATATACCATTCAGGGTGTTTTCTATATAACTGCCGGCAGGCAGATATTTCATCTTCGACCAATTGATAATCATTATAGCTGCCACGTGGGCTCTGCCGCATATTTATCAATCGGGAAGTACGAATTTCAACCAGCCGTTTTGGATCAATTAAAAGACCAACTATTTTTGTCTGATCTATTTCAAACAACTCCGTCGGCAATGCAATGCCATATACAATCGGTACATTTGCAACCTTGTAACCCTTGTGGGCAAGATACATAGCCAGTGGGGTTTTCGATGAGCGCGACACCCCGACAAGAACAAGATCCGCTTTATGCAAATACCGCGTTTCCTGACCATCATCATGCTTAACGGTAAAGTTAACAGCCTCAACGCGACGATAATAATCGGTATCGATACGATGGAGTAAACCGGGTTTCTCTTTTGAAGGCGCCCCTAAATAGCGTGACAAGCTGTAAAGAAGTGGACTGAGCAGATCAATCGTAATTAAACCGCTCTCTTCTGCAACACGCTCAACGACTTCCGACAAATGCGGATCGACAAGAGTATAAACAACCAGTCCTGGATGTAAAACCGCCACAGACAGTGCCAGTTGCACATCTGCTTGAGAAGAAACCTTGAATAAGTGGTGAACACGCACATCCTCATCATAAAACTGCGAGAGGGCCGCACGTATTACACGCTCTGCGGTCTCGCCTGTCGAATCAGATAGCACATAAATAGTTTTCATTTTGCTCAACACTTCCAAAAGGGTTAATGAAACAGTTAGACAGCAATTTTAATGAGAAGGTACGTTAAGAGATATACATTGTCAAGCATTTTAGATACCACATACCATTGGTTGACACAAATAATCACGTGACGTTTTCTGATTTTACCTATATAGGTCATGAGTGCTGAATATACGTGCATAAATTAAACTCAACCCTTAAGCAAAACGGTACTAAACAAGGAAAACGGTATGTCCACTATTACTGATGCACTCATACCTGTACTGGCACTGATCTTGGTCGGCTTTGTTATTCAGCGCACAAACTTTCTTCCCCCATCATTTTGGCCTTCGGCCGAAAAACTGACCTATTTCCTGCTCATGCCGGCAACACTGATACATAACATGGCCGGCAAACAAATCGGCTCCCTGCCCTGGCTGAAAATCCTGATGACGGTAGAGGGAGCTGTTCTGGCCAGTGCGCTGCTGATCACAATATGGTGGGGTGCAAACCGGCGCATGGGCGGCCCAGCTTTCACTTCACTGTTTCAGGGGGGGGTGCGCTTCAACACCTTTGTGGCGCTGGCCCTCGCGGAGAATCTGTTTGGAAAAGACGGTCTGTTCCTGGCAGCCATGGGAGCAGGGTTCATGATCATCTTGATCAACGTGCTCTGCGTTTCTGCTTTCTCGCTTGCGGTGAACAGTGGTACGGGAATAAGCCTGAAACGCCTGTCGGTAGACCTGCTACGCAACCCGCTGATTATCGGATGTGTCATTGGGGTAGGACTGAATGCCTCGGGATTAAAGCTGCCACTGGCGGTTGACGGTATTCTGGCACTGGGAGGAAAGGCTGCGTTTCCGGTGGGATTGATGGCGGTAGGTGCCGCCTACCGGGCCGACAACCTGATGTTGCACTGGCATCCACTGCTGGTGACCAGCACGGTGCAGTTTCTCTGCAAGCCCCTGATGGCGTGGAGTCTGGCTACATATTTGGGGCTGACCGGCACAGCTTTGAGTGTGGCGGTGCTGCTGTTCAGCGTACCGACTGCTCCTTCGGCCTACATCCTGTCCCGGCAGATGGGTGGCGATCACGACAGCATGGCAGCAATCATCACCGTGCAGACG
>CAIRND010000208.1 GCA_903879825.1 uncultured Geobacteraceae bacterium | reverse complement strand
ATAATGACATCGGCGCCCAGTGATTCCTGGATGTTGGTCGCCAATTCCGGAGTTAACATGTGATAGGAGCCATCCAGATGTGACTGAAACTTGACCCCTTCTTCACTGATTTTACGTAATTCTCCGAGACTGAAAACCTGGAAGCCGCCACTGTCGGTCAAAATAGGCTTGTCCCAGTTCATAAAGCGATGGAGGCCCCCCATCTGCTCAACCAGACGATGTCCCGGCCGCAAATAAAGGTGATAGGTGTTGGCCAGAATTATCTGCGCGTGAACCGAGTGCAGATCTTCCGGCGTCATTGCCTTAACAGTGGCGTTAGTACCTACCGGCATGAAAATCGGCGTATCAATCGAGCCGTGAGGGGTTGTCAGAGAACCGAGACGGGCTTTACACGATGTATCGCTATGAATGACTGAAAAAGTTTCTGACACAAAGCCCCTTACGAGATAAACATGGCATCGCCATAACTGTAAAACCTGAATCTGCGCGCTATCGCTTCACGATAGGCCTCAAGCACATGTTCGCGTCCGGCGAGTGCAGAAACCAGCATCAGGAGCGTCGATTCCGGCAGGTGAAAATTGGTGATCAGAGCGTCAACAACCTTGAAGCGATAGCCAGGGTAGATATAGATATCAGCCTCTCCGCAATCGGCATCAAGATGCCCTGACTGTTGTGCCGAATATTCCAGCGTTCGGGCAGAGGTTGTTCCGACCGCAATGACACGACCTCCTGCGGCTTTTGTCCGGTTGACCGCCTCAGCCGCAGACGCCTGAATAACAAAGCGTTCGGAATGGATCTGGTGTTCCTCAACGTTTTCAACACGCACCGGCTGGAAAGTACCCAATCCGGTATGCAGTGTGACAAAGGCAGTTTCAATACCCTTCGCTGCAAGTTGAGACAGCAGTTCGCGGGTAAAGTGAAGACCGGCGGTCGGTGCTGCAACGGCACCCGGCTCGCGGGCGACCACCGTTTGATAGCGTTCACGGTCTCCGGAGCAATCATCTCGCTGCAAATATGGTGGTAAAGGAATATGACCTTCACGCTCCAGCCATGCATCAAAAGGTTCATCCCCCGTAAACTCAACCAGCCAGTTTTCCGAAAGACAGCGAGCCCGTACAACAGCGGCCATACCGGATTCAAGAATAATCTCCTGCCCTTCCCGAAATTTTTTCGAGGACCTGAGCAGACATTCCCACTGTTCCCCGGCACCATTCTCACGGCGTAGCAGAAAAATTTCAACCTTGCCGCCGGTTGGTTTACAGCCAAATAACCGGGCCGGAATAACACGTGTATCGTTCATCACCAGCAGGTCGCCCGGTCGCAGATAATCCTGAAGGTTACAAAACAATCCTTCCGAAATTGATCCCGATGAGCGGTCCAGCAGCATTAAACGGGAACCGTCACGCCTATCCGGCGGGTGAAGGGCAATCAATTCCTGCGGCAGATGATAGGTAAAATCCTTAACAAGCATGTAATCCTGCGGTCAACGAATATCAGAGAGCTTTTTCAACTCTGTACCGGGGTAGTAGTAGGAAAGTATTTCTCCAAAGGCAAAACCGTCCAGCGCACGCTGCTTGGCGCCCCATTGGCAAAGCCCCACACCATGGCCGTTACCGCTTCCAGAAAAACCGATCTCATTCTTACTGTTCTTCATGGTAAAACGGGTACTTTTGATGACACCATAGCCGACAGCTTTACGAAACTGCTCGCCGGTTATGGTAACGTTTCCCTTTGTCGCGATCAACACAACCTGTTTCAGTCGGCCACGCGAATTAGTCGGTCCCGGCTTTATATCAGATAAACCGGTCACTTTATGCCCGGCTGTTCGCAACCGGTCTTCAAGTTCTTTCAATGTAAGCTTGTTTTCCCAGAGGGTTGCCACAGGCGAAGTCAGGCAATACTGACATTCAACACCCTTCAGGTACGGAAACGGAGCCCCCCAGACATTCTCGGATGCCTCGGTCCGCCCGCCGCAACTGGAGTGATAAAAAGCCTGAATAACAGCACCGCCAAAGGTAAGCACCTCTCCGGCCGTTTCGGAAACGGCACGACGGGCACGGCTGTCTTCGATAAGGCTGCCATCGTAGACCTGGTCAATGACCGATGACTCCATGTGATACGCGGCGGTAATCCGGGCCATTTTCCTGTTAACAGCGTATGTCCGGGCGATAATCGCCTGGGCTTTTACCGCATCTATCGGCCATGCCGATGATATTTCACAGTTGATCAATCCAACCAGATATTCTTCAAGCGGCAACTGATTTACCACCAGAATGCCTTTATCTACGACTGACAACTCGGCAAGCCCACGGTATGGCTTGTTATTCACATAGACAGCGGAGGAGGCCGAAAACAACAACCGCCGATATCGCTTTCCTTCAACCAGTACACCATCCCTATCTGGCTTTACTGTGGCGGGAAACGATATGGCAAGAGGATCGCCGTTCTCATTGGTGACAAGTAGCCCATCACCAGCTACCGTCACTTCGGAGGCTGATTTAACAATAGCGATCCGGATGGTTTCATCCATGGATGCAGCGTGTATCCCGTTCTTCCCCGACCACGACACAATCGTCGCCGCCAGAGCCAGAAGGATAATTATGCTCGTACGATACAGTGGTTGCAAAACCTGAGGATAAAAACACATAAAGCGCCGCTGTGTCAATTTTTTTGATGGCTATATAATTCAAAGAGACACTATCACAAGTTCATTATTGCTAAAATCAACGACCATGCTGTATGTTGAACCCCGCACAACACCATGATGATTGTGTCGATTCGAAGTAGACTTATTTGCATTGCGAGCCGCCGTGACTGAACTACTCACCATACACAACCTTCAGGTTTCCTTTCCGGCAGAAGGGCGCATATTTAATGCCGTGCGGGGAATTTCCCTCTCCCTTGCAGCAGGAACCGTACTGGCACTTGTCGGAGAATCCGGGTCGGGAAAGACCATGACGGCTCTCTCGATTATGCGACTGATTCCGCCGCCAGGTCGCATCAGCTCCGGTGAAATTGTTTTTGAGGGGCAAAATCTGCTCTCACTTCCTGACGAGGCGCTGCGAAATATTCGGGGACGGCGAATTTCAATGGTTTTTCAAGAACCGATGACGTCACTGAACCCGGTGTTGCGGATCGCGGATCAACTCTGCGAACCGCTGATTCTGCATATGAAAATGTCCCGGAGAGAGGCGCAGGAGCGAGGAGTCGAGCTACTGACGAATGTCGGCATCCCTTCTGCCGGCGATCGGATGCGCGATTATCCCCACCAACTGAGCGGCGGCATGCGCCAGCGGGTAATGATCGCCATGGCCCTGGCGTGCCAGCCGTCATTACTGGTTGCTGACGAGCCCACTACCGCACTGGATGTGACTATACAGGCGCAGATACTGGAACTTCTCGATATTCAGAGGAAATCGGCGGGGCTCTCGATGCTGCTTATTACCCATGATCTGGGAATTGTGGCTGAACGCGCTGACCATACCGCCGTCATGTATGCCGGGCAGGTTGTCGAGTCCGCCCCGACCGCAACCCTTTTGACTTCACCGCGACACCCCTACACGCAGGCACTGCTTGCCTCTCTACCTCAGTATGCAGT
>CAIRND010000207.1 GCA_903879825.1 uncultured Geobacteraceae bacterium | reverse complement strand
GGCGTCGGAGAGTTTTTCCGAATTTATTCAGTTCTCAACGGAACTCATTATCAAGGGACACGTGGATGAGTTATATGAAAACACACCGTCGTAAACGCTGGACTATTTTCGCCACTCTGGCGTTGATGTATATCCTGGTCTATTTTTATCGTGTTTCACTGGCGGTTGTGGCGGGTGATATTTCACGAGAGCTGCACCTGACACCTGAGCAGCTTGGGATGCTCTCCGGGGTGATGTTCTACGTGTATGCCGCGGCACAGCTGCCACTGGGCCCGATGATCGATCGACTTGGCAGTCGCCTGGTGATCAGCGGCAGCGGGGTTTTGACGGCTCTCGGCGGGATTCTGTTCTCACAGTCTGACACGCTTGCATCTGCCATGATCGCCCGGGGGCTGATCGGGATTGGTACGGCGTCGGTGCTGATGGCGACCTTCACACTCTTCAGCAGTTGGTTCAGCAAACAGGAATTCGGCCGGGTTTCCGGTTTCATGGTTGCAATCGGGAACCTCGGTAATCTACTTGCCACGGCACCCCTTGCATTGGCCGTCGGAGCTTTTGGCTGGCGCGATGCTTTTTTTGCCGTTGGCGTCGTACAGGCGCTGGTGACGCTCCTGGTCTTCAGCAAAGTACAAGATAAACCGGACGACTGCTCCGTGCCCGCCGAATCCCCGCTGGAACCCAAGCCGAATATGATGGCAGCATGGCGTGAAATTTTTGGAACCCGTGACTTCTGGCTTCTGGGGGGACTTGCCTTTTTCTGGTACGGAAATTATCTGGCTCTTCAGGCGCTGTGGGGCGGGCCGTATCTGATGGAGGTCCTGCACCTTTCCCGTGGTGGTGCTGGCAGTATACTGATGTTCACCTCTATCGGATTTATTGTCGGCAGCTCATGTGTCGATACCGTTGCCCGTCGCTTTTTTAAATCCTACAAAAGAACGCTGGTGGCGGGGCAATTGATCCTGCTGCTTTTTATGACGGCTTTTCTGGGGTGGGCTGAGGTTATCCCTCAGCCATTGCTGGCGGGAGTGTTTTTTCTCATCGGCCTTGCTGTTTCCAGCGGGGTGATGATTTATCCGATTATTCGTTCAATGTTTCCGGTGCGCATTGTCGGCACGGCGCTGACATCGCTGAATTTTTATGTTTTGATGGGTGCAGCGGTTACGCAGCAGATTATGGGGGTAATTGTGGGCTCGTATGGTGATGATGCTGCCGGCGGTATATCGGCGGGTGCTTTTCATGCCGCATTCATGTTTCCGATAGCAGGGCTGACGCTCTCTATCATCCTGTTTTTACGCGCCAGGGAGTATGGCAATCTGGGATGATGCTCCGCTACTCCAACTCCTCGCCCACGACTTCCATCTCCCGAGCACAATCGCAAGCGGAGTGCCAAGCGTAGTCCGGGCCCACACGCGAATCAAGGAAACAGTGGGCTATACTAGTGGCTATGGCCTGGGCGACCGCGACGTCTCGGGATTCTGAGACGAACATGGGTACACCAAATTCGGATTTCTCTCTTTCCCTCCCTCTCCCTTCTTCAAGAGGTGCCATTAAGGCCT
>CAIRND010000206.1 GCA_903879825.1 uncultured Geobacteraceae bacterium | reverse complement strand
GCCGAAACAATGAAAAATTTCTCTTGCGGGATTTACGTTGAATGATGGAGATTTCTCGGCATGAAATGGACAAAGGCCAAGAAAATTGCTTCCCGCACGTCGCAATGGGACGTAGTCAGAAATAACCTCAACAATAGAAATTCGCTCGGCTACTTCTCTGACTTTATCTTCTGGAATCATTTCTTCTGTCCATTGGCATCACGCCACTCCGAGAGGAAACGATCACCGGTCAGTGCCAGCATGTTCGCTGATTCTGCGGCGCGGACCTTGTTCCGAATCTGTTCCGGCATGAATCCGGAAGCAGCAACACTCAAAACCAGACAGAGTAATAATGCTCCTTCAGCCACACCAATCAGTAATCCGCCAAGTCGATTCAGGCTGCCGAGCATAACAAGCCGTAGCGCAGCTGTTATTATATTGCCAACAACATGAGCACAGATTCCAATAATTAGCAGTATAACGATAAACGCAAGAAATGAGCATAAATGCGCCGGCAGATGAAGTGCGCTTTTAATCGGTACAGCGAGTAGCGGGTGGAACCGGTATGCGAGCCACCCACCAACAAGAAGGCCTGCCAGAGAGGACGCTTCATTGACTAGTCCTCTCACCAATCCCTTGACAGCAAAAAAACAGAGAACGGTTAAGATGATGATATCAAAAAGGTTCATTGGAGAGCCATGATCGATTACAAAGAAGGGGCCATCGCAACGAAAGCCCCTTGACTGTGTAATGCACGTTTCGAATCAAGGTGACGTATCAAGCCAGCAGTCTCCGGACAGCATCACTTACTACCTTGCCATCAGCTTTACCTGCCGTACGTGGCGTAATCGCCTTCATAACCCGTCCCATGTCTTTGACGCCATGGGCTTCTACATCTTGAATGGCCTGCATGATAAGGGAATCGATTTCTTCAGTGCTTAATTGGGTAGGGAGAAACTCGAGCAGCACTGACAATTCCAATTCTTCTTTTTCAGCAAGCTCAAGACGGTTTCCCTCTCGATACATTCGAATGGATTCCCGCCGCTGTTTAGCCAATGTTGATATGACATCAATGATTGCGTGGTCGTCTAGTTCCGTGCGGCTATCAATCTCGCGATTAGTGATTGCTGCGCGTACCATGCGAACAGCCGAAAGGCGCAGGTTATCCCGCGCCTTCATGGCTGCTTTCATTGCTTCATTTAGCTGGTCTTTCAGTGTCATACGTGTTTGTTCCTGACCCTTGATTGCGGGGTGCTAGTCAACCATCTTACGCTGTTTCTTGAGGGCGCGCTTGCGAGCGGCGATGGCTTTTTTCTTACGTTTGATACTTGGTTTTTCGAAGTGCTCACGTTTACGGACTTCGGAAAGAATCCCCGCTTTTTCGCACTGCTTTTTGAACTTCTTCAGTGCCATTTCAAACGGCTCACTATCCTTAATTTTTACTCCCGGCATGTAAAATCACCCCCCATTTATTTTATTATTGAAATATAAATATGATCTACGATAGGAAATTTAGAGTTGCGTACAATAGCATAATGCGCACTTTTGTCAATAAGCAAATGCTCAACAGCAGGTTGAAGGTCGGGCGGCCTTTTCGGCTATGCCTGATATACCAAATCTTCGCTTCAGTTCATCGTAAATCGCTTCGGGAGGAATATTCTGATGTCCGAGTAGAACGAGCAGATGAAAGATAAGATCGGTTGATTCATAAATAATTTCATCACGCGCTCCACCTTTGGCCGCAATAACTACCTCTATCGCCTCTTCGCCGACTTTCTTTAATATTTTATCGATGCCCCCACTCATGAGAGAAGAGGTATATGATTTGTCGCTTGGGTTTGCTTTGCGGTCTAGTATGACCTGATAGACAGCCTGTAAAATATCCTCTTCATGTGTCATAGTCGAACCTCTACCCCTTTGGCGCGGAGATATTCCTTTGCTTCTCCGATACTGTATTCCCGATAATGGAAGATAGAAGCGGCCAGGCAGGCGCTTGCTCCGGCGGTCGTAAAGCCATCATACAGGTGCTCCAGATTCCCTACTCCACCGGATGCAATAACCGGAATTGACACCGCATCCACAACCGCGCGGGTAAGCTCCAGATCATAGCCATCCTTGGTTCCATCGCAATCCATACTGGTCAGGAGGATCTCGCCCGATCCGTATGCCTCCATCCTGATCGCCCACTCCACAACATCAAGGCCGGTCGGTTTACGGCCCCCATGAGTATATACCTGCCACCGCTGTTCACCGGGTACACGCCGGGCATCAATGGCTACTACCGTACATTGCGATCCAAATTTTTCGGCTGCCTCGCTGACAAACTCAGGGCGATCAACAGCGGCGGTGTTAATAGAGGTTTTATCTGCGCCGGCATTAAGCAGGCGGCGAATGTCATCAACGGTGCGGATACCACCACCTACTGTGAGCGGCATAAATACGCGTTCTGCGGTTCGGCGAACTACATCGACCATCGTATCGCGTTGATCGGATGATGCGGTGATATCAAGAAAAGTCAGCTCATCTGCCCCCTCCAGATCGTAGCGCTCCGCGATCTCGACGGGGTCACCGGCATCACGCAGTTCTAAAAACTGGACACCTTTGACGACGCGGCCTTCCTTTACATCCAGGCAGGGAATGATACGTTTGGTCAACATATCAGGCTTTTTCCTTTGTAAGTGCAATCGCTTCGCTTAGTTTGATAGCGCCGGTATAAACGGCCTTTCCGGTTATCACCCCGGTAATACCGCTTGCTTCAATTGCCATCAGATTCTCAATATCCTTGAGTGAGGAAACACCACCTGATGCAATAACCGGGATAGCAACAGCCTCGGCCAGTGATTGCGTTGCTTCCAGGTTCGGGCCTTGCAACATGCCGTCGCGACTTATGTCTGTGTAGATAATAGCCGATACACCGAAGCCCTCAAACTTTTTTGCAAGCTCGACAGCGGTCACGTCAGTAACTTCAGCCCACCCCTGTACGGCTACCATGCCGTTCTTTGCATCAATTCCGACCACAATTTGACCCGGAAATTTTGCACAGGCTTCGCGGACCAACTCCGGATTGCGCTGTGCGGCGGTGCCGATGATCACGCGGGAAAGTCCCAGTGACAGGTACGCTTCGATGGTTTCAATGTCACGGATCCCGCCTCCCAGTTGGGCGGGGATAGTGATCGCCTTGAGAATCGATTCAATGGCGTCTCTGTTCTTCGGTTCACCGGCAAAAGCACCGTCAAGGTCTACGATGTGGAGCAACTCGGCGCCCTGACGCTCCCATTCAAGAGCCTGCGCACCGGGGTTATCGTTGAATACGGTATCTTTGTCCATGAGCCCTTGTTCCAAGCGGACGCATTTTCCATCTTTTAAGTCTATGGCGGGAATGACAATCATTTTGACTCCGCGAAATTTTTAAGGATCTTCAGGCCAATGGTCTGTGATTTTTCTGGGTGGAACTGGGTGGCGACAACATTATCTTTCCAGACTGATGAACAAAATTCGATGCCGTAGTCGGTCGTTGTCGCGATTATATTACTGTCATCCGGTTTGACATAATAGGAGTGGACGAAATAGACATTACTGTCATCTTCTACCCCTGCGAAGGCTGGTGGTCGTCGTTTAAAAGATATTTGATTCCAGCCCATCTGCGGCACTTTTAATTTTTCGCCCGCTACCATCATCTGATCAGGAAAGCGAAGGACATGACCGGGAATAACATTCAGCCCACTATAAAGGCCAAACTCCACGCTGTCCGTAAATAACAACTGCATGCCGACACAAATGCCTAAAAATGGTCTGCCTTCGGCAATTACTTTCAATATCGGCTCAACAAAGCCGGCCTGTTCCAGGTTGTGCATGCAATCGCGAAAGGCACCGACGCCGGGCAGGACAATTTTATCTGCCTGAAGTACAACCTGTGGATCGGCGGTAATAACTGCCTCGCTGCCCACTTTTTCAAAGCCTTTTTGTACGGAACGGAGGTTGCCCATCCCATAGTCTATAATAGCGATCATTTTATTCCATTCTTGTTCAGATGTGGTCCATAGCGCATATCAACGCCCTTGATATGGTTGATGAGCCAATCCTGAAGGAAATTAATTACATCTTGTGTGATAAGTGGTTCACCGGCATTAAACTTTCCGATCAGATCAGTAACCTGATCAAGCAGCTTTTTGTGTAACGCCTTGTGCTGGGCCTCTTCCGGGTAGTGCGATTGTGAAAAGCTCCGTTCCTCATCAGCAAAGTGATTGATCGTGTACTCGGCCAAGCCGTTTAATACACGGCCAACGGCATCCTTGCTCTTCTTTTGTTGCATGGCATCAGCCAGGTCATTGATCATGTTGAAGAGAACTTTGTGGGCATTATCATATTTGCTGACGCCTACAGCAAATGATGCATCCCATTCAAGGGCTTTTGACAGGCGGAAATGACTTACCAATTCATGCAGGTTATCAACTTCCCGGGCAAGAGTGGTGGTCGCCTGAGTTGTGCTGCGTGAATTTTCCACATTTTTGTTAACAACATCTGTAATCATCTGGATGTTGTTGGTAATCTCCTGCGTAGTTGCTGTTTGCTCTTCAGCAGCGGTCGCAACCTGACTGATCTGCATTGTTAATTCATTTATTTTGTTAAGAATGTCTTCGAGCGCTTCACCGGAGCGAGCCGTTTCAGCCGTACCGCGCTTAACCTCATCAACACCCTCTGACATAGAATTAACTGCACTCTGTGTCTCATTTTGTATCGCCTTAATCATTGCAGCAATCTCTTTTGTCGCTTTGGTTGTACGTTCAGCCAAAGCCCTCACCTCATCAGCAACGACGGCAAAACCACGTCCCTGCTCACCGGCCCGGGCCGCTTCGATGGCGGCGTTCAGAGCCAGAAGGTTGGTCTGATCTGCAATATCCTGAATCGTGTTGACAATAGCGCCGATCTGGTCAGAACGCTGCCCAAGTCCTTCTACCGTTTTGGACGAGACATTGACACGCTGTGCAATGTTTTCCATCAAGCGCGAGCTGCTCTGCACAAGTTGTGAGCCACTATGAGTCTGTTCAGTTGCCTTCTGAGCACTTTCAGCCGCATACAGGCAATTGCGTGCTATGTCACCTGACGTGGCGGACATTTCTTCACTGGCGGTAGCAATTGTACTGGCCTGAATAGCTACATCTTCAGCTGCCGATGCCATGGCATCAGTTGTTGAACGAACCATCACGACTGAATCACGCACCGTATCTGCGACTGAAAAAAATTGACGCATTGCTTTGTTCATATCGGTCATCATACTGTTGAAGGCGGTGGCAAGGCGGGCAAAGTCTCCTCCCCCAGCTACATCGGCCCTGACGGACAAGTCGCCACTTGCTGCCTTCTCAAGCGCTGCTACAATACCCGCCAGCGGTTTAAAGGCACTGTTGCTGAGTATTCCAAGGACGACTGACGTCACAATCAGAAGCGTTGCTCCGATTGCAACTGAAATAAGAAGATCACCTTTAGGGTTTAAGAGTGCCATGGTAACTACGGTTAATAAAATTCCCAGGGCGTTTCCGGCAATAATACGAGCGGTAAATGACATGTGAAACTCCTTTTAATCGATGCCTAAGAAGGTTAGGCGATCCTTGAAAAATCGGCAATTTTGCCAAAAGAACGAGCAATTGTGGTTAGAAGAGCAAGTCGGTTTGTTCGCACTAACGGTTCCTCAGCCATGACCATGACCTTATCGAAGAAATTGTCTACCGGACCACGCAATGCGGCAATTTCGGTCAGAGCGTCCAACCATAATCCCGTTGAGATGAGTCCCTCAGCCGAGCTCTTTACTTTTTGAATCGCCTCATAGAGGGACTTTTCAGTTTCATCCTGAAAGAGCGATGGATCAACCGGAGCATCAATGCCATCCTTAATGATGTTACCGACGCGTTTGATTGCCACCGTCAATGGCTCAAAATCCGGGTGGGTCTTGAATTCAGTCAGCGCGGCAATTCGGGCTTTGACATCGACCATGTCATTAAAACCGGCAGCTACTGCGGCTTCAATCGCGTCCGTAGCATACGAGCCCCCCAACAGGTTGATAAAGCGCGCCCGGAAAAATTCCCGCACATCGCCTGCTACCTGCTCTTTCGGGCGGGTCAATTGAGCGGATAGAAGTTCGAGTGACTCGTCAATTAATGAGCTCACCGAAAGGCGATAGCCCTTATCCAGAATAATGGCAATAATGCCGATGGTTGCGCGGCGGAGCGCATACGGATCAGCGGCACCGGTTGGGATTAACCCGACCCCGAAGCAGCCGCAGATGGTGTCCATTTTGTCTGCTATGGAAACAAAGGCACCGATGTCAGACGCCGGTAATTCTCCGCCCGCCTGAATGGGCAGATAATGTTCCGCGATAGCGTTGGCGACGACGGCGTTTTCACCTTCCAGCAGGGCGTACTCACGTCCCATGATTCCCTGTACTTCAGGAAATTCACCAACCATGGCAGAAACGAGATCCGCTTTACAGAGCCAGGCTGCACGGGAGGTTTGTTCCGTAACCGCAGGATTAAGCCGGTTCGCCAGTCCTGTGGCGAGCGACCTGAATCG
>CAIRND010000205.1 GCA_903879825.1 uncultured Geobacteraceae bacterium | reverse complement strand
TCATACTCTTTTTTAAAATCATAAATCAGGCCAAGCTTGTAGTGATTGATCGGGTCATCAGGGTTCAGTTCGGTCGTCTCTTTAAGAAGGGTCATGATTTCGTCATACTGCTTGTTTTTCACATATATCGAAATAAGTGCGGTCCGCGCCTCATGGTCGTTTTTTTGAATCTCAAGTGCTTTTTTGTAGTGTAGGAGCGCCTTCTCATTGTCGCCTTTATGGGTATACAGGGCGGCGATTTCCCGATTGGCATCACCGTCATTCGGGCTATAGGTTAAGACTGAATTATAGGACGCAATCGCGAGATCACCCTCTTTACTTTTTGCAAATATTCGACCTAATTTAAGGTGGATATCCGGGCTTTCAGGCCGCAATTTGAGAAACGCCGAATACTGCTCTACGGCGTCCTGAAGCAGTCCCCGGGAGAAGCGGATATCACCTAAACGTAAATGAGCATCGGCGTTATCCGGCTTGACTTTGAGGGACTGTTTGTAGGCGACAACAGCTTCATCAATCTGCCCCTTTTTTTCATACAGGATTCCCAGATTGAGGTACACATCACTGTTGGTGCTGTTGCGATGTGCCGCCTCACGATAGGCTTCGATCGCTTCAGCGTCTTTGCCGGCGGCACGGTAGGTGCGGCCGAGCTTCTCGTATGAAAGGGTATCTTCCGGGTGTTCCTTGATAGCGGCCTTAAGGCTTTCAATCTCTTTGTCAGGACCGTTTGCCTGAGGTTTTTCGACCGGTTTTTGCACAGCCTGGACAGTCTTGCCTTTACCGCCAAGGAGCAGATGATAATCCGCCTGTTTGGCATCACCCCTGTTTTTATACAGGTCGGCCAGCATCAAATGAATCTCACGATTCTGAGGCGCTGCGGCTTCACCTCGTTTCAGCTGTTCAAGAGCCTTGTCCACCTCTCCGCGCTGCAGAAAAGCGGTTGCAATGCCGATATGGGCAGTCGCTGAGCCGGGATCGGCGGCAAGAGCTCTGCGAAATTCAGTCTGTGCCTTGTCCGGTTGATTTGAGGCAGAGTAAACCTCAGCCAGACTCACAAAAACAGAGGCATCAGTCGTCAGCTCACGCCCCGCTTCGTTATAATGGTAGGCAGCCAGCGGATATGACTTTTGGGCAGCAAAGATCTTGCCCATTGCTTTGTGATAGTAGGGGTTTTTAATAGATGAGAGACCGCGCGCCAGTTCGACCGATGCCTCATCATTCATTCCCTTCTGAGCATAGAGCAGACCAAGATTGCCACTGGCACGCGCAAAAGAGGGTGCCTGCTGCAGTGTGCGGCGATATTCTTCAATTGCACCGTCAAAATTACTGAGTCGTTCCTGCTGCAACGCGTTGACAAAATGGCCCGCAGCGCCATCAGGGCACTGGCTGGTAATTGTTGCCTCCGCCTGGCGCATCAGAGTTTCATCGTGCAGGGAGTTCAGCGTTCCAGCGATTTCCAGCGCTTCTTTACAAGGATCGGAGCCGAATCCCCAACTGAATCCTGTCAAAAAAGGTGTGGCACATGCAAGCAACAGGTATGTTTTCAGGATC
>CAIRND010000204.1 GCA_903879825.1 uncultured Geobacteraceae bacterium | reverse complement strand
GGCTATAATGCAGTATATATGGGGCGAAATGTGATTGTTTGCGTTCAAGGAGCCGCTCATGAAATGCCCTAAGTGCGGATATAATAGTTTTGAACACTATGATACCTGTATAAAATGTTCAAGCGATCTGACTGGATACAAACAGACATATTCTATATCCTCACTGGTCCTTCCGCTTGCAGCCAAGCAATATATGACCTCTGAAAAAGAGTCTGCAGAGTCAGTGTCTGAGAGTCAGAATGATTCCGTTGAAACTCACGACGATATATTCTCATTCGATCTGCCTGATGAGCCACCCGCAATACCTGCGCAACCACATACACAAAACTTTAATTTTGATGAAACTGCTGTCACAGCTACGCAACCAAGCCGTTCAACAATAGAAGATGACCCCTTTGCCGACTTACTGGAGTCTACGACTCAGGCACATGGAGTATCTCCACTCTCAGTAAATAACTCCTCACTATCAGCACCAACTGAAGTAAAGGTCGAAAAGGCCACGTCTGCACCCGGTGAATTCGATCTCGACAGCTTCTCCTGGGATGATATTCCGGGTACAGCTTCAGCAAGCGATACGAAAAAACCTGAGGATGATTTGGATTCTCTTTTTGCCCCCACAAAAGACAGTACTCACAAATAGGTTTCTTCCACATACTACAACCGGAAAGAGCGGCAACCCCGCTCTTTTTTCGTACCATCCGGAGTTGTCATGTCACAGCGAATAAATATTCTGCCTGAAAACGTTACAAACAAAATTGCGGCAGGCGAAGTTGTCGAGCGTCCGGCCTCGGTTATAAAAGAACTGATTGAAAACTCGCTTGATGCCGGTGCGACTGATATTTCGGTCGAAATCACTGCTGGTGGCAGACGTCTCATTCGCATCACCGACAACGGTCATGGTATGTCACGTGAGGATGCGCTGCTCTCACTGGAACGGCACGCCACCAGTAAAATCAGATGTGATAGTGATCTGGAGAGTATTCTTACGCTTGGATTCCGAGGCGAAGCACTCCCATCAATCGCTTCGGTTTCACGTTTTTCGCTTGCATCCCGTGAGGCAGATTCACTGGAAGGAACCGAAATAGTCGTGGAAGGTGGCCGCGTCCGAGAGGTCAAAACGTGCGGTATGGCTCCCGGCACTGTTATCACTGTTGAACAGATCTTTTTTAATATGCCTGCTCGCCTTAAATTCATGAAAAGTGCTGAAACCGAAACCGGTCATGTTGCTGATGTCGTCGCGCGAATGTCTGTCTCCCGCCCGGATGTGGCTTTTTCCTGTATTAGTGATGAGCGGGAATTATTGCGACTTCAGCGGAGTGATCTGCAGCGCCGCCTTGCACAGGTTGTAGGCAAGGATAGTTCTCAACATCTGTATCCCATAAATGGTGGAGATGAATATACGACTCTCTCTGGATTTGTATCCGCACCGTCACTTGTTCGTTCGGGAACTCAAGCGATTTATACCTACATTAATGGCCGTTTTATTCGCGACAAGGTAGTGCAGCACGCGGTCATGCTTGCCTATCGCGGAGTCATCGATCGAGGCCGCTACCCGGTCGTCGCACTCTTTATTGAACTGCCTCCTGGTGAGGTTGATGTGAATGTTCACCCGACAAAACATGAGGTGCGTTTCAGGCGTCAGTCTGTTGTTCATGAGGCCATACAGGGTGCGATTGAAGAGGTGTTGCGTCGATCGCCCTGGTTGGCAGTGCCCCCTGTTTCCCTGCACGTTCCGACTACATCAACCGGGCAGGCCTATCGCGAGCGAATCGCTGCTGCAGCGCAGGTGTCGTTGGCTCTGGTATCGCCACAACAGTATCGCTCTCCGTCCACTGATCAGATAGGTAAAGTACCTGCAGCGCCAGTTGTTACGCAGCAGCGCACTCACTCCGTATCTGAAACGGAAGTTGCATTTCAGCCGGATCAGCTGCCTGCTGAGCAGTTCCCTGAAAAAACGAGAGGTTATTTTTCTTCCCTTTCAATTATTGGGCAGTTTCACAGTGAATATATCCTCTGCCAATCTGATACAGAACTGGTCATGATTGACCAGCACGCCGCCAGTGAACGTGTGGCGTACCAACTACTCAAACAGCAGTGTCAATCCGGCAAGATAGAGTCACAGCGCCTGCTGTTTCCAGAAACACTCGAACTTACATTCAGTGAAGTCGCGGCTGCTGTCAGATTTAACCAGGAACTGGCAGGGATTGGTTTTGAGCTGGAACCGTTCGGTGGTACGACGATACTGATCTCAGCAGCACCACGTCTGGTTGCACGTAAAAATCCATCTCTCTTGATACGGGACATCCTGGCAGATTTGGAGAAGTTTGGAACCAGTGGTGCTTTTAATGATGCCCTGGAAAACCTTCTCTCCCGTATTGCGTGTCACTCTGTTATCCGTGGTACTCACCCGCTTGAGCATCGACAAATAAGTGAGCTGCTGAGTCGTATGGATAGTACTGATTTTGCAGCGAGTTGTCCGCACGGTCGTCCGGTATCGCATGTCGTGACTCTGGCGGAACTGCAAAAAATATTCAAACGGACATGACCGTAACTCCGCGTGATAAAATACTGATTGTCTGCGGTCCGACCGCCTCCGGGAAAAGTGCTCTGGCCCTGCGTCTTGCACATGCTTTGGATGCTGAGATAATCAATGCCGATTCAATGCAGATCTACCGGGGGCTTGATATCGGAACGGCCAAACCTTCCGTCGGGCAGCAGGCTGAAATTCGCCATCACCTTATTGACGTAACCGATCCTGATCAGCTTTTCTCCGCAGCGGATTTTTCTGACGCGGCGGATGCTGCCATCCAGGACATCATTAGTCGAGGGAAGAGAGTTGTCGTTGTAGGCGGAACCGGTCTTTATATCCGGGCACTTGTGAATGGTCTGGTCGATTCACCAAGCGGAGCGGGTGAACTTCGTCTGGCATTACAGGCTGAGGCGGGCAGGATCGGCAACGAGGCCATGCTGGAGAAGCTGCATCAGGTTGATCCCTGTCTGGCTGCAGGGTTGCATCCGAATAATCTTGTGCGGATTATACGTGCCCTTGAGGTCTTTCAGTTGACCGGAGTACCGCTTTCCCACTCTCAAAAAGAGCATGCCTTTTCGCAGCAACGCTATGATACACTTCAAATCGGCATTTCAGTAGACCGGGCAGAATTGTATATGAGAATAGACGAACGGGTCGAGATGATGCGTGCAGATGGATTGTTTAAGGAGGTGCGCGATCTGCTTGCCGCAGGATTCGGGTGCGACCTTAAGTCCATGCGCTCAATCGGTTATAAGGAGGTTGCTCTTCATATCAGTGGCGAACTTACCGATGAAGAGGCCGTCAGCCTGATCAAGCGTAACACCCGTCATTATGCCAAGCGCCAGTTGACCTGGTTTAAAGCTGATCCGGACATATTGTGGTTTGAATATCCCGCGAACTTTGGTACTATACTGGAACATGCGATTGATTTTTTTGAACCACGGGAGGCGTGAAAGCTATGTCAAAGGCACCTTTTAATATTCAGGATCAGTATCTCAATCAGGCCCGTAAGGAACGTGTGCGGGTCGCGGTTATCATGATGTCGGGAAATCGACTTGAGGGTCTCATAAAATCATTCGATAATTTCTCGGTGCTGCTTGATTCTGGCGGTGACATGCTGATTTACAAGCATGCTATTGCAACTATCACTTCTGCTGACGGTACGTTCAGACTCCATCAATAAACACTCTGCGGCTCATCTCATCCCATTGCGGTGTGAGATGAGCTTCTCCCCCACTACCCATGCCTAAAAACTCTAAAATCCTGTTGTTTGCAGCGCTCACTCTTCTCGGTTTTGCCGCTGCAGTCCTTTACTATTCATCAGCCGTTTTTCTCCAGCTGTTCATTGCGTTTGCCCTGGCCTATATTCTTAATCCGACGGTTGAGCGTCTTGAACGTAAGGGGGTAAAACGTCCGTATGGAATTATGATTGTTTTTCTTTTCACGGTCATTCTTTGTGGTGGTTTTGCGCTTTTTCTCGTGGTCTCGATCTCCGGCGAATTTTCAAACATGCAGCTTAATCTGCCAGCATACATTCAACATCTATACGAAATAACCCCCGCACCGTTAAAGGGGTACCTCGGCGTTGAAACAACTGACAAGCTTGCAGTGAGACTGGGTGAAGTGATTCAGCAGGCCCGCAATGCCGCTCCGGATCTGCTCAAGCCGCTTCTGGCCTTTCTGCAGAAGGCACTTTCTTCTACCGTGGCTGTACTTCTTGATCTGCTCGGGTATCTGATCATACCGGTATATCTATTCTATCTGCTCTTTGACCTGCCGCAGCTTAAAACCTTTATCATCTCGTATATTCCCGACCGATTTCGTCCGGCGTATCGCACCAAACTTACGGAAGTTGATACCGTGTTGTCAGGTTTTGTCCGCGGTCAGTTGTCGGTATGTGCGATTCTGGCCGTCCTCTACAGTCTTGGCCTCTACGTCATAGGCATTGACCTGGCTATCGTTATTGGTACGCTCGCCGGTGTTACCTTCATAATTCCCTATGTCGGCACGATTATCGGTATTGTGCTTTCAGTTACGATGGCCCTGCTTAAATTTAATGACGTGCTTCACCCTCTGCTCTGCCTCTGCTGGTTCGGCTTTGTTCAGCTGCTTGAGGGCGCCATCATCACGCCTAAAATAGTTGGTGATACCGTTGGGCTTCATCCGCTTGTTGCTATCGTTTCATTGCTGATCGGCGGCCAGTTGTTTGGTATAACGGGTATGCTGCTGGCGGTGCCGGTAACCGCCGTACTGCAGGTGTTTCTGCGCTCTTTGGCTGAATATTACCGCAGTTCCGATTTTTACCGGGAGGGGTAATGGCAGGCCTTCTGATTGATGCAGTTACACCTGGTTCGATTGCTGATGATTTTGAGGTTGAGGCGGGTGATCGACTGCTGGCAGTAAACGGCGTCCCGTTGCGCGATTTGATTGATTTTAGTTATTTCACCGCATCTGAAGAAGAGTTGTTGCTGGAGATTGAAAAAGCGGACGGTGAGGTATGGGAGCTTGAAGTTGAGCGTGATGCCGGCCAGTCGCTCGGATTGTCTTTTTCTGCGCCTACACCAGCCCGGTGCGCCAATAACTGCCTGTTCTGTTTTGTTCATCAGCTCCCCAAAGGTCTCCGCAAACCGCTGTACGTGAAAGATGAGGATTACCGTCTCTCTTTTTTAAACGGTAACTATGTCACGCTGGCAAATATTAAAACTCCGGCGCTGAACCGTATTATCGAGCAGCACCTCTCGCCATTATATATCTCCGTACACGCGACCAATCCCGCTCTGAGGGAACGTTTACTCGGAAAACAGGGGATTCCACCCATTTTGGAACAGTTGCAAAGTCTGGCTGCCGCCCGGATTGCCATGCATACGCAGGTTGTTCTTTGTCCCGGCTTGAACGACGGTGATGAGTTGCAGCGTACTGTTTCTGAATTGGCGGCTCTTTTCCCTGCGGTTCAATCGCTGGCGATCGTACCGCTCGGACTCACCAGTCATCGCCAGAAACTTCCACTGTTAACACAGGTAGATACTGAATATGCCCGCCATTTTATTTCAATCTGGCAGCCACAGGCAGCTGCACTGCGTAAGAAACTGCGTCAGCCGTTCCTTTTTCTGGCTGATGAATTCTTTCTCAAGGCAGGTATGCCTTTTCCCCCCTTGAAAGAATACGGAGATTTTCCCCAGATCGAGAACGGCGTCGGTATGGTACCGCTTTTTTTGAAGGAAGCAGTGCAGACATCGCGCAGAGCAAAATCAATCAAAACATTCCGTGCTACTGTTGTCACGGGAGTTTCATCTGCCGGATTTGTGGGTGAGTTTCTGGCTGCGCTTGGAGAAAAAACCGGTCTGGACCTCGTGCCACTGGCGGTTCAAAACTGTTTGTTCGGGCCATCGGTTACCGTCACTGGTCTGGTTTGCGGCACAGATATAATTGAGGCTCTCGCAGGTCATGATACTGGGTCGTTCCTGCTTGTGCCGGACGTAATGTTGAAAGAAGGAGAGGGTTTGTTTCTTGATGATGTTTCACTGGATGAGTTGGAACAGCGGATTGGGTGCCCCGTTGTTGTCTTTGATTCAACTCCGGCAGGATGTTACCAGGCGCTGAGACATTGTGCCAAAGCCTTAAAATGATGAACGGCATCTGGACGTGATGTTAACTTCCCGATGCCGCTCACTATTCATGAATAAAACTTTTTCAGGTATTCCGTTATCTGTTAAATCCCGCCGAAACTATCGCGCTCTTCATCCGAAAACATCCTGTCAATATCCATAATTATCAGCAATCTTTCGGCGTGATTGAATACGCCGGTGATAAACTCCTGTCCGATGCCGCCGGACATCACCATTGAAGGTGGTGGCTGAATTTCACTGCTGTGAATGCGGATTACTTCCGAGACGGCATCAACAATAAATCCGGTCAGGCTACCGACAACATCCATAATAATGATGCGGGTCTGGCTGCTGTTTTCACTTTCCATCAGGTTAAAGCGTCGGCGCATTGAAATTATCGGGATAACTTTGCCGCGAAGGTTGATAATTCCCTCGACGTGCTGCGGTACGTTGGGCATTTTGGTGATAGTGGGCATGCGGATGATCTCGCGTACTTTGAGGACCTCTACACCATACTCTTCATCGGCTAACATGAAACTGACCAGTTGGATCAGTTCGTCGCTCTTTGCAGCAGTGTCAACTTTAACAAGCGCTTGTGTGGACATTGTGGTCTCCTTCTTTTTGGATAAAGTGTCAATTGACTCAGGATTATTTAAGCTCTTTCGTTACAGTTTAAACTGCCGTACCAATCGCTGCATCTCTTCAGCATTCCCGTAGAGTTGACTTGCGGCGGTGGCAGATTGATGCGCTCCGCTGGCGGTATCCTGAACTACCTGGGTGATCTGATGCATATTGTTTGATATCTCGCTGGTGGTGGCGGTCTGTTCTTCGGCTGCAGTGGCTATTTGATGGACCTGAGTCGTGACGTCGTTTACCTGCTGGAGAATATCACGCAGCGCATCGCCCGATTTCGCCGCCTCCACCGTGCCGGCTTCTACTTGCTGGACTCCCTGCTCCATTGCCGCTACGGCCCCTTTGGTTTCCTTCTGAATCGCCTTGATCATTTCGCCGATTTCTTTCGTGGCGCGTGTGGTGCGTTCTGCCAGGGCGCGAACTTCATCGGCAACAACGGCAAATCCTCGACCCTGCTCACCAGCACGGGCCGCTTCAATAGCTGCGTTCAATGCGAGTAAGTTGGTCTGGTCGGCGATGTCTTCAATCGTACCAATAATGGCACCAATCTGGTCAGATCGCTCACCAAGGCTTTCAACTGTCCGGGCTGATTCCTGCACTTTAGCGGCAATCTGCCCCATTACTTCAACAGTCCTTTCAACAACTTCAGCGCCATTGCAGGCTGATTGTGAAGCGCGCTGTGCACCCTCTGCAGCCATCTGGCAGTTCTGGGCAATATCTCCCGAAGTGGCAGACATCTCTTCGCCTGCAGTGGCTATCGTACTTGCTTGTGCGGCAACTTCCTCGGCACCGGTGGCAATCCGTTCGGCTGTTGAATTAAGCTGGCTTGATGCTGCGGCAACCTGGGTTGATGTACTTGATATCTGGCTGATAATGCCGTGTAACTTTTCGATAAAAAGGTTGAACAGGCGGCTGATTTCTGCAAATTCATCTTTGGATGTCGCATCAAGCCGCCGGGTGAGATCTCCTTCACCTTGAGCGATGTCCGCCACCATTTCATGCATTCTGTCTAGTGGTTTCATGACCGCCCGTATGATGAGGACAGCAAGAATAATCGCCAGCAATATGGCAATAACGGAAACAATCACGATGGTAAATAAGATCTTCTTCTCAAGGCGGTCGGCTTCTTGAAGCCCAAACTCCATCTGCTTATCGATGTCCTCCGCAAGCTGAAGTATCTGCGTCTCCATCTTGTGGGTTGCATCCTTATACGTGCCAATGGCGGTGTTTGCATCAGAAGTCGTTTTTATCTCACCCGCTCTGATTTTCCCCAGAACAGTGTTAAAACCGGTTGCGTAGGAATTCAGCAATGCTCTGTAATCCTTTATTTCGCCACTTTTCTTTTTTGCAAACTCTGAATCATGCTCATTATCCAGCTTGATAAATAGTTTTTCCATGGCATCAAATCGCTTGCCGCTCTGATCAAGAGTCTCCTGCCATTTTTTTGCGTACTCAGTCACCTTTTCGGGTGATTCAATATTGATGAAAGCGTCTTTTTCGTAACGGCGCATCTGGTTGACGTTGGCGCGAATACGTTGAGCATACTCCACAAGTTTCCCTTCAGTAAGGGCATACTCATCGAGCAGTTCATTCATTCTGCTGACGCCCCAAAAACCAACAATAGCCACAATCGTAAGCATGACGGCTATGTATGCAAATCCCGAATACAGCTTAGTACTGATTTTCATCTGGTGCAGCCTCCATTATTGAATTGTGACGCAGCGAATACTGCTCATCTATCGGCACAACGGACTTGTCTCTTTACTACTATCTTTTTGCGCCCATGCGTCGCTGCATCCGGCCGCCCATTGATGCCATCTGATGCCTCTGGAGCGCGCCCAGGCTTTCCAGGTGGAACTGAAACCATAAATCGCCATACGCCCGCATGTTCATCTTCTTGCCTTTTTCCAGGCATTCCATATTGTCCTTCAGTTTTTCATCGCCGGGGATTTTTTTCAATCCCTTGGCAAGAATTTCTTTTGCCCGAACCGATTCGCCGCTCTCGTTCATGCAGTACGCATAGAGACTCCAGAGAAGTGATTCTTTGCTATTCCACTGCACCGCTTTGTCAAAGGTACTGATCATTTTGTCTTTTTTCTGACGTTTCATGTAGGAAATAGCCAGCATACCCATGGCGGCCCAGTTTTTGAAAAAAGATTGCTCCAGATGAGGGAAGGCATTTGAAAAATCACGTTTCATGTAATAGATCATACCTATCTGAGAGTGCAGCTGACCACTGACGTATAGTTGCCAGTTGCTGTACTGAAGGGCATCTTTCAATTCCCTAATCGCTTTTTCAAAACGGGGCGGTTGCGCCTGCAGATCTTTGCCGGCGGTTTCGATGGAATTCATGACTTTTTTCATGGTGATGCGCGAAAACATTACAAAAATAAGCGCAAAAACAATAAAACCCAACATCAGTGAAACCCACCAGGCAAGCTTAAGGACAAAAACGAGGATCAGCAGCACGGCAACAGCAGCTGCTGCGGAGATAAGAATGTTATACATCGGGAATTCCTTTCACTCTATGAGGCAATGGGATAAACGGGGATCAGCCCTTTGATTGTGCCGGGACCATCTCTCCGTTCTTTTCGGTAAACTTTGCGATAATAATGCGCCGTCCCGGCTTGAGGGCAACCTTGGTTTTCAGATTGTTCCAGGCAGAGAGCAGTTTTGCTGAGACGTTGAAGCGCTTTGACAGGGCACTGAGCGTGTCGCCACTTTTTATGGTGTAATATTTTGCAAAACTTCCTTTATTCACGGCTGATTTCGCCGTGCGACCTTCGTGGCTGAAGTCAACCGTCTGTTTGGTCGGTACTAGCAGCAATTTGCCCGTTATACGGCTCTTGGCGCTAAGCCCATTCAATTCTGCCAACACTGCCGGTGAGGTGCCAAAGCGGCGGGCGATGCTTTTGAGTGAATCTTTTTTGCGCGCCTGGTAGCGACTGTACAAAACCCGCTCGGTGAAACGCTGATCTTCGGGGATCTTTGCATACTCAGTCTCAAACTGTTGCTTGCTCCCTTTTGGAACATTGAGTTCGAAATCGGGATAGTTGGGTGGAGTGCACCAATGGCGCAGGTCCGGATTAAGCTCTTTGATTGATTCGTAGGTTGTACCGGTCAGTTTCGCCACGAGATCGAGATTGGTGCGTGACGGTATTGTGACGGTGTCATACTCGATTGGTGTCAGGTAGGCAATATCGGTGAAACCGTAGCGGGCCGGATCTTTGGCAATTATAGCCGCCGCCAGCAGTTTTGGTACATATTCCTTGGTCTCGCGTTTGAGATATGTTCCGCGAGTAAGCTCCCAAAAGTCGCTGGTGTTATACATGCTGATAGCGCGCAGAATTTTGTTCTCTCCGGCATTGTAGCCGGCAGTCGCTAGATACCAGTCACCTTTGAACATTCCGTACAACTCTTTTAAATACAGCGCCGCCGCAGTGGTCGCCTTGACCGGGTCCTTGCGTTCGTCGATCCACTGGTCAATGCGCAGATCGTAACGTCGGCCGGTTTCGGAGACGAATTGCCACGGGCCGACCGCATTGGCCCACGAGCGGGCGTGCATCTGGAAACCGCTCTCGATCATGGCGACATATACAAGATCTTCCGGCATTCCTTCGCGTTTCAAGATTTCCTTCATCATCGGTATATATCGGGAAGATCGCGAGAGCCAGCGCGAGAAGGACTGTTTGCCGCTGGTCTGAAAATAATACAGGAAATATTCTACTTTGCTGTTCAAAGCCAACGGAATATCTGAAAGCGGAAGACTGACGTCCGGTAACTCAAGCTCACTTTCGTCATCGCCCGAGTCGCGCAATTCTTCCAGTGAAAAGAGTGCTGCAACCGGTGCAGGGTCGCCGGATTCAAGCGTGTCCCGGCCATCAGCAGCAACAAGCGCCGGTGCTTCCGGTGTGCCAAGCAGCGGGGCGTGTGGCCGGATCAACTCAGCCAGTAGAGGCTGAACCGGTTCAAGTGCCGCAACAGGTAGGGCATAAAGCAGAGCCGCAAGTACGACAGCACCATATGTGAAAAGATGATTTATTTTCATAGGCGGGCGAGTATAAAGGAAGCCGGAGTGAAAGTCAATGGCACGAAACCCTCACTAACACAGCTCCGAATTCACTCGATACCTGCAGGATTGCGGAGTAATGGCATCGTAAACCACATTAAAAAGCCCACGTCGAAGTGGGCTTTTTAATGATGCTTTGTAATTTCTGCTATTGAGCTGAAGTACGTTCTTTCTGCATCGCTTCACGACCGGCTTCTATTGCAGAAGCCAGGACAGATTTTTTCTCGACAATTGTTTCTTTACCTTCATCAACGGCATTCTTGATTTTTTCCTGGGCTTCTTTGGCGTATTCCTTGATTTTGTCCACGGCATCTTCCGTCAAATCAAGAATATCCTCACGCATTTCACGGCCGCTTTTGGGTGCATACAACAGAGCAAGCCCGGCCCCTATTGCTGCTCCGGCTACAAAAGATACCAATACAGACCCTGCTGAAATTTCACATGTATCAGACATAATTACATCCCTCCCCGTTTTTTTAGATATCGCTCCAATAGGTACTTTCCTGCAACCTTAGCTCCGGTTGTCCAGACTGAAGTGGTGTTGAGAACTCCGGAGATCACCCCAACCGAACGGTTGATCGTGCTCATGTTGACGCCGGTTTCGCCAAGCGCTGACATAAATCGTTTAACATCGTCGGTGTGCTCGGCCATCCCCCCTCCGAGTTTGTTCATTTCGGCCAGTACTTCTGATAACTCATGCAGAGTAGGTTTAAGCTCGCTTCGAACCATTTCGGCCAGTTCTCCCACCGATGTGGCTGTCCGTTTGATGGTCGTGAGTGTCGGTATAAGTACCAGCACAAGTATAAAAAAGGCGACAGCTATAATTATCAGGGCAATTCCGGTTAATGGCATTGGTGCAACTCCAATCGTGATAGTGAGGTCTTGTTAGAGAAGTATAGATCAATCCAACGAAAATTCAACGTCTAATTCCAATTCGCATTCAAGCGGCGCCTTTGTTGGCTTCTTCGCCAGTTCCTCAACGTACTGGTACGTACGTCTACGTCACTTCCTCCTCGCCGCCTTGGTGTCATCTTGAATGCAGCTTGGAATAAACTAATTCGGCATCATTTTCGTGACGATCTCTTCGACCGCAGAGTACGGGTCGATCCGGTGGTCAGTCATGCGTTCTATTAGTCCGCTCAGGTAGTCGTCCTGTGCCACATACTGCAGCGTCTTTTTGAATAAGGTGTCGCGCAGGATACTCATGAAATGGCGTTGGGTACGTTCACGCAGAAAATTGTCGATCGCACCGCTCGAGAGGAAGTAATCGCGGTGGGACATGATTTCGTCAGTCAGCTCGTTAATGCCGGTGCCGCGTGTTGCCTCCGTTCTCAGTACCTGTGGATTCCAGCTCCCTTCCGTGGCGGCCCGCATGTCCAGCATGGTGCTCAGCTCACGGGCTGTTCGGTCGGCCCCATCGCGGTCAGCTTTGTTAACAACAAAAATATCGCCTATTTCAAGGATTCCTGCCTTGATGGCCTGAATGTCATCACCGAGTCCCGGCACCATTACGACACAGGTTGTGTGTGCTTCTTTGACGATATCAACCTCATCCTGGCCGACTCCGACGGTCTCAATGATAACGATGTCCATCCCCAGAGCGTCCATAACCAGCGCGACATCTGAGGTTGAGCGTGAAAGGCCTCCGAGCGCGCCCCGCGTTGCCAGGCTGCGGATAAAAACACCTTCGTCGCAGGAGTGGCGGTTCATACGGATGCGGTCACCAAGAATAGCACCGCCGGTAAAGGGGCTGGTAGGGTCAATTGCCACGACACCAACTTTTTTTCCCCGACTGCGAAATGAGGCGGTCAATTGATCGACCAGTGTCGATTTGCCTGCACCCGGCGGGCCGGTGATGCCGATAATAAACGCGGATCCGGTGTGGGGGTACAGTTGTTTTAGCTCTTCAATCGCCTCTTGGCGGCCATCGTCGATGTCGCGCATCAATCGGGCGGCGGCGCGGATATTACCTTCTAAAACCTGTTCTGCGAGAGACATGGGATACCTGCCAACAATAAATTTTAAAAAAATGGGCAACTTTTATCCGGGCTGTCAGGCGGACGCTATCAATCCCCCAGGCGCGAGCCAGGAATAAGATAATTCCTGATGTAGTCTGCAACAGCCTCTTCCACTGAGGTGACCGGCTCTGAATAACCGGCCGCCCGGATCTTGGCAGTTTCGGCGCAGGTCAGGTACTGATAGGTGCTGCGGATCGATTCCGGCATGTCGATATACTCGATGTTGATCGGTTTTCCCATAGCGTTGAAGACGGCGCGGGCCAAACGGTTCCAGCTGACTGTTGTACCGCCGCCGACGTTAAAGATGCCGTTGGCACTGGTCTGTTTAAGGAAATGGAGCGTCATGGCCGCCGCGTCCTTAACATAGACAAAATCACGCAGCTGCTCACCGTCGCCATACTCCGGACGATGTGATTTAAACAGTTTCAGTTGGCCGGTGGTGCCGATCTGTTCATACGCCTTGAGGACAAGTGAACGCATTTCGCCCTTGTGCTGTTCATTGGGGCCGTACACATTGAAAAATTTGATGCCGACTATTTTGTCAAGCAGCCCTTGACGTAGCGCCCACAGGTCGAAGAGCTGTTTGGAGTAGCCGTACATGTTCATCGGACGGAGCAGTGGCAGTTGGCTGTCGTCGTCAACAAAGCCATGCTCGCCGTCTCCGTAGGTCGCGGCACTGGAAGCGTAGATAAAGCGGGCATTGGCGGCCAGTGCGGTGAGCGCCAGTTTTCGGGAATATTCAAAGTTGTTGCGGATCAGGTAGGTTGCATCCGGTTCAGTTGTGGCCGAACAGGCACCCAGGTGAATTACCGCCTCAAGAGAGCTGCCGGGCGGTAGACGCCCTGCCAGTGTATCGTCGTTAAGTATCCGCTCAAAGGCATCTTTTTCCAGATAATCCATGAAGCGGAGCGCTGACAGGTTGCGCCATTTGTCTGTATGGCCGAGATGGTCAACAATCAGGATATCTTCCCTGCCAAGCCGGTTCAAGTGCTGAACCACCGCACTGCCGATCAGGCCTGCTCCTCCGGTTACAATAATCATGGCTTGTTCTCCTGTCTGGTGTGTGCGCTGATTGCTTTCAACAGTTCGCTCTTGCTGCGTGGTAGATAATCCTTATCACGAAGATCGATGCCAATCAAGGAAAGGCGTTGGGTAATTTCTGCGACCAGGGGCGCTGCGCCCAGTTCCTGCTGCACATCTCTCTGCTGGAGCGTCTCCGTGGGGATCCCGTGGGCCAGTACTTGTCCTGATTTCAGTATGATCGCCTCATCTGCCCATCCGTACGCAAAATCAAGGTCATGGGTTGCGACAATGATGGTCATGCCGGAATCGTGCAGCCGTTCAAGCACGGCGGTAAACTCTTCCTGCATGGTGGCATCAAGTCCGGCCATCGGCTCGTCAAGCACGATTACTTGCGGTTGCATGGCAAGGACACCGGCGATGCAGACTCTTTTTTTCTGACCATAACTCAGGTTATGTACCGGTTTGTCGGCAAAAGTCCCCATCCCCACCGTTATAAGAGCTTCCTCGACCCGCTCACGCACATTTTTTTCTGTCAGTCCAAGATTCATGGGGCCAAAAGAAACATCCTCACGCACACTGGCTGAAAAGAGCTGGCTATCCGGATTTTGGAATACCAGGCCGATTCGTGAGCGAAGGTGACGGAGCTGGCTCCGGCTGTAATCAAGCGGGGTTTCTTCCCAGCAGACCTGGCCGGCTGAGGGGCGCAGTATGCCGTTCAGGTGAAGAAACATGGTTGTCTTGCCGGCGCCGTTGGCTCCGAGCACGGCGGTGCGCGAGCCGCGGCGGATTGTCAGTGAACAGTTGCTGAGGGCGCTTGTGCCATCAGGATAG
>CAIRND010000203.1 GCA_903879825.1 uncultured Geobacteraceae bacterium | reverse complement strand
TGATGGCAAAAACTGAGCAGGTAAGAAGTAGCAGGGCATATTTCATGGTGTCGCTCCTTGGCAATAAACGTGATTTTCAAATACTAGCACAGAATCTCTTAAAGTCCAGTTTCAAGCAGACTCAACTCTCCAGGTGCAAAATACGCCTGACATTGTCCGTTGTCGCCCGTGCCACGGTTTCCAGTGAGATGTTCCGTACATCTGCAACCCGTTGCGCTGTTTCCGTTATCCAGGCCGGTCGGTTGAAAAGACCGCGATAGCGCGCTGGTGTCATATCAGGGGCATCTGTTTCCAAGACCAGATGTTCAAGTGGTAACTCACGTGCCACACAAAGCGGTTTGATGGCGTTATGCCACGTAACCGTCCCGGAAATCGATATCGCAAAACCAAGCGCGATAAACTCGCGTGCCATTTCCACGGAACCGGAATAGGCGTGCATAATGCCACCGACCTGATCGACGTGTTCATCACGCAGAATATCACGCACTCTTTGAAAGGCCCGTCGGCAGTGAATCAATACCGGCACGCCACACGATACGGCAATTTGGAGTTGTGCGCGAAACGCGCGTTCCTGTTGCTCCATCGGCACAGCAGAGGAGGGATCCAAACCGGTTTCACCGATTGCAACCCCGTGCCGGGTAAATCCCAGCAGGCGCTCGAGAACAGGGTCAGTCAGACAATCTGCATGCATGGGATGAATACCGAATGCCGGGAAAATAGAGGGATATTGTGCCGCCAGCGCCGCTATTGCGGGCCAGCCATCGGGATGCACACCCGGCACGACAAAGCCCCGCACACCGGAAGCAGCGGCTTCCTGTAGAAAAGGTGACAAATCTGAGCTGAATGGTTTTAGGTCCAGATGGCAATGACTATCGAACAGACTGGTACTCACGCAAACCACGCAAACAGACTTACCACCCGCTCCATGAACCGGACAAACAGGCCGCGACGCTCGTGAACATCAAGCTCCACCGGATTTGAAGCGGCGATCTCCTCCAGCAGCAGCTCCCGGATTTGCCCGCCAAACTGCACGTTGTCCACCAGACAGTTTATTTCAAAGTTTCGGTGAAAACTGCGCTGATCAAGGTTTGCCGAGCCGATGACCGTGCGCTCGGAGTCAATCAGCATGACCTTGGCGTGGAGAATTTCCCGCTCCAGCTCGAATATCTCAACACCGCCCCGCAGCAGCGTTGCGTATGAAATCCTGCCGAGCAGTAACATCAGCCGCACATCACTGCGGGCCGGCAGCAGCAGTCGCACCCGCACACCGCGCCGGACAGCCCGTAACATTGAGCGGATGATACGGGGGCCGGGCACGAAATACGGCGTGGCAATCAGTATCTCTTCGGTTGCAGAGGCGATATTGACCTGAAATGCTTCACGGATGTAAGAACGACGCTGACGGGGGCCTCCGCTTATGATATTGACCGCAGCGTCACCAACTTTGCTGACAGGATGACGCGGTCTGTCTACCGGCTTCAGTGTCGCTGTATCACTCCGTTCACCGTTCCAGGTTTCGAAAAAAATCGTCTCCAGTTCACAGACCGCCTCGCCTCTAATACTGAAACCCAGATCGCGAAAAATATGTTTATCGGCACTGCAGCCGGCATACTCGTTGCCGATATTGAACCCGCCGAGAAAAGCCACGGTACCATCCACAATCGTCATTTTGCGATGATCACGCTTATCGAACCAGTAGACACCGCGCTTGAAAGAAGGAACATTGAAGGCGAGCAGTTCCACCCCTTTTTTGATGAGTTTTTTGAAATAGGAGGCGGGCGTATCAAGACAACCGATATAATCATAGATTAACTTGACCGTAACGCCACGATGAACCGCAGCCGCCAGTTCATGAGCCAGGTCGGCGCCAATGCGGTCATCGTGTATGAGGTAGTATTCGAGGTGGATTGTGCGTTCAGCAGAGCGCATGGCGGTAAAAAGTGCTTCGAAAAACGACCTGCCACCGTGGAAGAGTTCCACGGTGTTATGACGGTGCGTAACGGGCAGATCCAAAGGACGCAGCCGTCCGAGCAGGCGTATAAAGCGGGGAAGACGCTTTGTATGTTTTAAGTGATTGGTGCGCATGGTGATCAGATTATTTCTAGGTAACCGGTATTGTTAAGCGCCCTACCGAATCGATCTCCGCAGTCATGATATCACCAGCCACTACCCGGCCGACACCGGCAGGCGTTCCGGTGAGGAGGACATCGCCCGGTTCAAGGGTAAATATTGAAGACATGTGGGCTATTATCTGCGGGATGCGGTTGATCATATCGGACGAACAACCATCCTGGCGACTTTC